>JAPSKJ010000036.1 GCA_031177735.1 Nocardioides sp. | reverse complement strand
AGACCGGCAAGTTCGACGCCGTCGTCTTCACCTCGTCCTCGACCGTGCGCAACCTGGTCGGCATCGCCGGGAAGCCGCACCCGTCGACGATCATCGCGGCGATCGGGCCGGCCACCGCGAAGACGGCCGAGGAGCACGGCCTGCGCGTCGACGTGCTGTCGCCGACCCCGAGCATCGAGGCGCTGACCGACGCACTCGCCGACTTCGGCGCCGCCCGGCGGGCCTCGCTGCTCGAGGCCGGCCAGCCCGTCACCAAGCCCTCCGAGCGCAAGCCCGCCGCGCGCCGCGCCCGGGCCAAGGCGGAGTGAGGGCGCCACGACCCGCACCGCAAGCCTGACCGGTCAGGAGCCGAGATGAACCCCGAGCTGCCCCTCACCCCGCCGGTGATCCGGCCGCGCCGGCTGCGCACCACGCCGGCGCTGCGCCGGATGGTCGCGGAGACGAGCGTCGAGCCGCGCCAGCTGGTGCTGCCGCTGTTCGTCCGCGAGGGCCTCCGCGAGCCGCAGCCGATCTCGTCCATGCCCGGGGTGGTGCAGCACACCCGCGACAGCCTGCTCAAGGCCGTCACCGAGGCGGCCGAGGCCGGCATCGGCGGGGTGATGCTGTTCGGGGTCCCCGAGACCAAGGACGCCGTCGGCTCCGGCGCGGTCGACCCGGGCGGCATCCTCAACCTGGCCATCTTCGACGTGGTCGCGGAGGTCGGCGACGCGCTCACCGTGATGGCCGACCTGTGCCTCGACGAGTTCACCGACCACGGTCACTGCGGCGTGCTCACCCCCGACGGCCGGGTCGACAACGACCGCACCCTGGCGGTGTACGCCGACATGGCGCTGGCCCAGGCGCACGCCGGCGTCGACATGGTCGGCCCCTCCGGGATGATGGACGGCCAGGTCCGGGTGATCCGCGAGGCGCTCGACGGCGGCGGCCACACCGACGTCTCGATCCTGGCCTACTCCGCGAAGTACGCCTCCGCGTTCTTCGGGCCGTTCCGCGAGGCCGTGGACTCCTCGCTCGAGGGTGACCGGCGCACCTACCAGCAGGACCCTGCCAACGCGCTGGAGGGCGTGCGGGAGGCGCTCCTCGACGTGGCGGAGGGGGCCGACCTGGTGATGGTCAAGCCGGCGCTGGCCTACCTCGACGTGCTGCGGCGCGTGCGGGACGCGGTGGACGTGCCCGTGGCGGCGTACAACATCTCCGGCGAGTACGCCATGGTGGAGGCCGCCGCCGCGCACGGCTGGATCGACCGGGAGTCGGCCATCCTGGAGACGCTCACCTCGATCCGTCGCGCCGGCGCCGACGTGATCCTCACCTACTGGGCGACCGAGGCCGCGCGGCTGCTCGGCTGAGCCCACCCAGCGACGAACGGCCCGGCCCCCGCGAGGGGACCGGGCCGTTCTCTGCTCAGCTCGCGGATCAGGGCGTGGTGTAGCCGGTGATGCAGCCGGTGACCTTGTTGAGCGTGACGCCCAGGAGGCCGAGCACGTTGGCCACCACGTTGTCGCCCGCCAGGAGCTTCTTTATCTGGGTGACCTCCACGCCCATGTCGAGCGCGCACTGCGCGATGGCGTCGACCTCGCTGAGCACCGCGTCGACCGGCTCCACGCCGGTGGTCGGCAGACCCAGGTCGGGCAGCGGCGTCGGGTCCGGCGTGGGCGTGGGCTTCGGCTCCTTGTCCGGCTTCGGCTGCGGCTGCGGCTCGGGCTTGGGGTCCGGCTGCGGCTGCGGCTCGGGCTCCTCCTCGGCCTGCTTCTGCTTCTGCTTCTTCTCCTGCTCGTCCCGGTCGCCCTGCTTGCCCTGCTTGTCCTGCTTGGACTTGCGTGCCTGGGTCTCACGCTTCTCGAAGTCGGGCTCCGGCGCGAAGTAGCTCGCGGCGAGTGTCGAGGTCGGGATGGAGGTGAAGTCACCGGCCAGGTAGGCGTCCATGACGCTCAGGACCGTCGAGACGTAGGACTCGCTGTGGTTGTAGCGGAACACCGCCGTGCGCTGGCCGGCTTCGGTGGACAGGTCGTCGGTGCCGGAGCAGAGGTAGACCGCGCTGGCGAGCGCGGCGTCGTTGATGTCCTGCGGGTTGCGCTGACCGTCGCCGTCGGCGTCGACGCCCACGACCGACCAGGTGGAGGGGATGAACTGCATCGGGCCGACCGCCCGGTCCCAGGCGGAGTCGGTGTCGAACTGCCCGGCGTCGGTGTCTGCGATGGCCGCGGTGCCCTGGGTGCCGTCGAGCGGGATGCCGTAGATGCCCGGCACCGCGAGGCCGCTGTCGTCGAGGGTGTTGCCGTTGGCGCGCCCGTGGTTGGACTCGACCCGGCCGATCGCCGCGACCAGCTGCCAGGGCAGCTTGCAGGACGCGTCCGCCTTGTTGATGACCGTCTCGGCGCGCTGGTAGGCCGCGAGCGCCGCGGCCGGGATGCCGGCGGCGTTGGCGGAGGCCAGGATCGTGGTCGGGCTGCCGCCCAGCGTGCCGCTGGCGGCGACCGGGTCGGAGACGCTCGCCGGGGCCTCGATGGCCGTCGCGGGCACGCTGCTGCCGTCGGGGAGACGGGTGTCGGGGTCAGCAGCGCCGGCGGAGCCACCACCCACGCTGGAGATGCTGACCGTCCAGGCAGCCGACAGCAGGGCCAGCGGCACCAGCGCCGTGGCCTTCTGCATCCGGCCGAATCGTGCGGACATCGTCGTCCCTCCCTGCTCCCCGTGCGGTGCGCTCCCCAGTGGTGCACGTCTCAACGAGTGCTGCGCACACCAAGTTACGATGCCCGACCAGGGCTGGCTCAATCCTCTGGCCCTGACTCTTTCACCAAGTCAAGCGACCCGCCTCCAACTTTCTCCTGTGAGACGCGTCTCTTGGTCCCCCGTGACGCCGTCCCGTTCAGTTCTTTCTTGGATTCCTCAGCGAGAATGACACGGTGCCCTCCCTGCAGACCGGCCCCTCCAGCGACACCGCTGCCCGCTCCGCGGAGCTCTTCGCGCGCGCGCGGGCGGTGACCCCCGGCGGCGTGAACTCGCCGGTGCGGGCGTTCAACGCCGTGGGTGGCACCCCCCGCTTCATCCGGTCCGCCGCCGGCGCCTGGCTGACCGACGTCGACGGCAACGAGTACGTCGACCTGATCTGCTCCTGGGGCCCGATGCTGCTGGGCCACGCCCACCCCGAGGTGCAGGCGGCCGTGCAGGCCGCGGTCGGCCGCGGCACCTCCTACGGCACGCCGACCGAGCCGGAGGTGCTCCTGGCCGAGGAGATCGTGGCGCGCACCCCCATCGAGGAGGTCCGCTTCGTCTCCTCCGGCACCGAGGCCACCATGTCGGCCATCCGGCTCGCGCGCGGCTTCACCGGTCGCGACGTCGTGGTGAAGTTCGCCGGCTGCTACCACGGTCACGTCGACGCCCTGCTCGCCTCCGCCGGCTCGGGTCTGGCGACCTTCGCGGTGCCCGGCACGCCCGGTGTGCCGACGAGCAGCACCGAGCTCACGCTGGTGCTGCCCTACAACGACCGCGCGGCCGTGGAGAGGGTGTTCGCCGAGCACGGACCCCGGATCGCCTGCCTGATCACCGAGGCGGCCCCGGGCAACATGGGCGTCGTCCCGCCCGAGCCCGGCTTCAACGAGTTCCTCGCCCGGACCTGCCGCGCCCACGGCGCGCTGTTCATCTCCGACGAGGTGATGACCGGCTTCCGCGCCTCCCGCCAGGGCCAGTGGGGTCTCGACGGGGCGGTCGAGGGCTGGGCCCCCGACCTGATGACCTTCGGCAAGGTGATGGGCGGTGGCTTCCCGGCCGCAGCCTTCGGCGGCCGGGCCGACGTGATGCGCCGCCTCGCGCCCGAGGGCCCGGTCTACCAGGCCGGCACCCTGTCGGGTAACCCGGTGGCGACCACCGCCGGGCTCACCACCCTGCAGCTGGCGACCGACGAGGTCTACGCCCACATCGGCGCCGCGGCCGACACCATCAGGGCCGCCGTGGCCGAGGCGCTGAGCGCCGCCGGCGTCCCGCACGTGGTGCAGTCGACCGGCACCATGTTCTCCGTGTTCTTCACCGACGCCCCGGTGCGCGACTTCGCGGGGGCGTCGACGACCGACTCCGCGGCGTACGCCGCCTTCTTCCACGCCATGCTGGACCAGGGCGTCTACCTGCCGCCCTCGGCCTACGAGGCCTGGTTCCTCTCCGCCGCGCACGACGACCGGGCCGTGCAGGCTGTCCTCGACGCCCTGCCGGTGGCCGCCGCCGCGGCAGCCGCCCGCTCCACCGCCGGAGGCCACTGACATGAGCACCGAGACGACCGTCCACCTGCTGCGCCACGGCGAGGTGCACAACCCCCAGGGCATCCTCTACGGACGCCGCCCCGGCTTCGTGCTGTCCGACCTCGGGCACCAGATGGCCCAACGGGTCGCGGACAGCATCGGCGACCGCGACATCACGCACATGGTCTCCAGCCCGCTGGAGCGCGCGCAGCAGACCGCCGCCCCGCTCGCGACCGCGCGCGGCCTGGAGGTGGCCATCGACGAGCGCGTCATCGAGTCGACCAACCACTTCGAGGGCAAGCGGTTCGCCAAGGGCGACAACGCGCTGCGCAACCCGCTGAACTGGCTCAAGCTCTACAACCCGATGCGGCCCAGCTGGGGTGAGCCCTACAAGGAGATCGTCGTGCGGATGATGGCCGCGGTGCACGACGCCCGCGCCGCCGCCGAGGGCCACGAGGCCGTCATCGTCTCCCACCAGCTGCCGATCTGGATCACCCGGCTGGCCGCCGAGCAGCGCAGCTTCCTGCACGACCCGCGCAAGCGCCGCTGCACGCTGTGCTCGCTCACCTCGTTCCACTTCACCGGTGACCGGCTGACCCGGCTCTCCTACAGCGAGCCGGCCGCCGACCTGGTCCCCGTCAAGGACCGGGCGGCGCCGTTCTCCGCCGGTGACGCCCCTGCGGAGAAGAAGCCCTGAGCATGCTCCTGCGTACCCTCGGCGGCCTGCTGTGCGGGCTGCTCCTCCTCACCGGGTGCTCCTCGATGGAGGGCACCAACGACGGCGGCTACATCAGCGGCGCCGGCGCGCCGGTGCAGTACGCCGTCGACGACCGTGGTGACGCTGTCTTCCTGCGCGGGGAGTCGCTCGAGGGGGAGATGGTCGACGTCACCGCGATGCGCGGCAAGGTCGTGGTGATCAACATCTGGTGGTCGCAGTGCGGGCCGTGCGTCAAGGAGATGCCGCTGCTGCAGCAGGCCCACGAGGAGCTCGGCGAGGAGGTGGAGTTCGTCGGCATCAACGTGCGCGACAACAGCCGCGACAACGGCCTCGGCTTCCAGCGCTCCACCGGGGTGGCCTACCCCTCCATCTACGCCCCCGACGGCAAGGCGCTGGGCGCCTTCCCCAACCCGCCGCACTCGATGCCGGCGACCGTCATCCTCGACCGCGAGGGCCGCGTGGCGGCCGTCTTCCACGGCGAGGTCCCCTCCAAGATCACCCTGACCGACGTCATCGAGGACGTCCTCACCGACGCCCCCGTGGGTGAGGCGTCGTGACCGACTGGATCCGGGAGACCGCGTTCTCCGGCTCGCTGGTGCTGGCCGTGCCGCTGGCGGTCGTGGCCGGGCTGGTGTCGTTCTTCTCGCCCTGCGTGATCCCGCTGGTGCCGGCGTACTTCTCCTACACCACCGGCATGTCGGGCGCCGACCTCGCCGCCGGCACCGTGCGCCGCGGCCGCCTCCTGGCGGGTGCGCTGCTGTTCATCCTGGGCTTCTCGGTGGTCTTCATCGCGCTCGGCGCCGCGGCCGGCGGGCTCGGCAGCTGGGTGATCGAGTACCTCGACACCCTCAACATGGTGCTGGGCGTCATCTCCATCGTCCTCGGCCTGGCCTTCCTCGGCCTGATCCCCGCGCTGCAGCGTGAGGTGAAGGTGCACCGGGTGCCGTCGGTCGGGCTGGCCGCCGCTCCCTTCCTCGGCTTCCTCTTCGGTGCCGCGTGGACGCCGTGCGCCGGGCCGACGCTGGGCGTCATCTCCACCCTCGCCGCGGCCGAGGGCGTCGCCTCCCGGGGCGGCCTGCTGCTGGCGTTCTACTCCCTGGGCCTGGGCCTGCCGTTCATCGCGATGGCGCTGGCCTGGCGCAAGGCGCTGGGCGCGATGGCGTTCGTCCGCAAGCACCAGCGGTGGGTGACCGGCATCGGCGGCGTCTTCCTCGTCCTCATCGGGCTCGCGCTGCTCACCGGCTGGTGGAGCTACGCGGTCGACTGGGTGCAGATCAACCTGGTCGACGAGTGGACGGTGTCCGTGTGAGCTCGCCGACCACGTCGCGGCGGCCCGGGGAGCTGACCGCGAGGGAGCTGCTGCGCTTCGGCTGGCGCCAGCTCACCTCCATGCGCACCGCCCTGATCCTGCTGCTGCTGCTCGCCCTCGCCGCCATCCCGGGCTCGATCATCCCGCAGGAAGGGGTCGACGCCCTCGCCGCCGGGAACTGGAAGGAGCAGCACCCCGACCTGACCCCGATCTACGAGCGGCTCGGGCTCTTCGACGTCTACGGGTCGGTCTGGTTCGCCGCGGTCTACATCCTGTTGATGGTCTCGCTGGTCGGCTGCATCGTCCCCCGCGTGGGGGTCTACTGGCGGGGCCTGCGCGCACAGCCGCCGGCGGTGCCGAGCCGGCTGGCGCGGATGCCCGACGCGGCGGCGTACTCCACCGACGAGGCGCCGGACGCGGTCGTCGCCCGCGCGGAGGCACTGCTGAGGTCGCAGCGCTACCGGCTGCGCGAGGCCGTCGGCCGCGCCGAGGGCAGCGCCGAGGGCAGCGCCGAGGTCAGCGCCGAGAAGGGCTACCTCCGCGAGGCGGGCAACCTGCTCTTCCACCTCTCCGTGCTGGTCGTGCTGGTCGGCTTCGCGATGGGCAGCCTGCTGGGCTACAAGGGCGGCGTGATCGTCGTCGTCGGCGAGGAGTGGGGGTTCACCAACACCCCCAGCCAGTACGACGACCTGGTGCCGGGGAGCCTGTTCGCGGCCGACGAGATGGACGACTTCCTGCTCAAGATCCGCGACTTCGACGTCGAGTGGCTCGAGTCGGGGCCGAGGCAGGGCATGGCGCAGGGTTTCGTCTCGCACATCGACTACTGCGTCGACTGCGCCGACGACGCAGACCCGGGCTTCACCTCCTACGACCTCAAGGTCAACCACCCGCTCACCATCGGCGACACCGACATCTTCCTGATCGGGCACGGCTACGCCCCGGTGGTGACCGTCCGGGACGGCGAGGGCGAGGTGACCTACAGCGGACCCACGGTGTTCCTGCCGCTCGACCAGAGCTTCTTCTCGTTCGGTGTCGTCAAGGCCCCCTACGCCCAGCCGGAGGGGATCGGCCTGCAGGGGTGGTTCTACCCGACCTTCCTCAACGTCGACGGCAACCCCATCACGGTCATGGGCGACGCGCGCAACCCGCTGCTGTCGTTCAACGTCTACCGCGGCGACCTCAACGTCGCCGCCGGACCGCAGTCGGTCTACGAGCTCGACACCTCCAAGGCCGAGCAGCTGACGCGCGAGGACGGCCAGCCGCTGCGCCTCGACCTGACGCCCGGCGAGACCGCCGAGCTGCCCGACGGGCTCGGGTCGGTCACCTTCGAGGGCGTCGAGCGGTGGAACAAGATCCAGATCAGCCAGACCCCCGGCAAGCTCGTCGCGCTCGCCGGCGTCGTGCTCGCCCTGCTCGGGCTGCTCGGCTCGCTGTTCGTCCGCCCTCGCCGTGTCTGGGTTCGCGCCCGGCGCGAGGGGGAGAGCACACTGGTCGAGGTCGCCGCGTTGGACCGCTCCGGCGGTGGCGACACGGCGGCCGTCGTGGCCACCCTCGTCTCTGACCTCCAGCAGCAGGAGAAGAAATGACCGACGCGTCGTGGGAGACCCTCTCCAACCAGGCGGTCGCGGCCGCCGGGGTCGTCTACTTCCTCGCGCTCATCAGCCACCTGGTGGAGTGGTCGGCCTTCGCCGGCCGCCTCGCACCTGGGCAGCGGGTCGAGGCGCTGGTGGGCTCGCGGGTCGGCGACAGCACCGCCGCCGATTTGGTCCCGACCGAGCAGGAGACCAGCGCCGACGAGGCGCGTGAGCGCCGGGCGGCGATGTTCGGGCGGCTCGGCCTGCTGCTGACCGGGCTGGCGGCGGCCTTCCACCTGGTCGGGCTGGTCGCGCGTGGCATGGCCGCCGACCCCAACCGGGTGCCGTGGGGCAACATGTACGAGTTCACCCTCGCCGGCACGTTCGTCGTGGCCGTGGCCTACCTGGCGCTCTACCGGCGCTTCTCCCTCGGCTGGATGGCGCCCCTGGCGGTCGGCTTCGTGGTGGTCTGCCTGATGGTCGCCGTCATCTGGCTCTACGAGCCGGTCGCGCCCCTGACCGAGGCGCTCAACTCCTACTGGCTCGTCATCCACGTCGTCTCCGCGATCCTGGCCACCGGTGCCTTCACCCTCGGCGGGATCGCCTCGGCGGTCTACCTGGTCAAGGCCCGTCGCCCCGACGCCACCACCGGCTGGCTCGGCCGCGTCCCGTCCCTCGCCTCGCTGGACCGGATCGCCTACCGGATCCACGCCTTCGCCTTCCCGGTGTGGACCTTCGCGGTGCTGATCACCGGCCCCATCTGGGCGCACCAGGCCTGGTCGTCCTACTGGAGCTGGGACCCCAAGGAGGTGTGGGCGTTCATCACCTGGGTGATCTACGCCGGCTACCTGCACGCCCGCGCGACCGCGGGATGGAAGGGCCGCAACGCGGCGATCCTGGCCCTGGTGGGCATGGCCACGCTGTGGTTCAACTTCATCGGGATCAACTACTTCAGCGAGACCTCGCAGCACTCCTACGCCGCCCCTGCCGTCGCGGTGGTGGATGCCCAGCAAGGGATGTAGCCGACTGCGCACTTCCCTTGTGGAGCTCCGCACGGGAAGCGTTCGTTCGCCTGCATACCTCGACGGGCATGCAGGCGCCGGGCGCTAGCTCTCGGGGGTCTCGGGCTTGCGGCGCCGCTTGCGCTCCAGGTCGCGGAGGAAGTCGTCGTCGTCGTCGGGGCCCAGCGGGCCGCGGCGGGTGGCGGGTCGGCCGCTCGGGCGGCCGAAGGTCCGGCGGTCGAGCGGCGAGCTGATGCCGCGCCGCTGGATCACCCGGACGGTCACGTAGATGATCGCTGCGAAGAGGATCACCACCAGCAGGAGCTTCAGCACACCTCCACGATAGTTCGCAGGCGGTGAGCCCCTACCCTGTCGGGGTGAAGGAGTTCTGGGTCTACACCGCTCTGCGGCTGCTGCTCTTCGTCGCCTCGTTCGGCATCGTGGCTGGCATCTGGGGCGCGCTGGCGGAGGACGCCCCCATCTTCCCGGTGCTGCTGGTCGCGCTGCTGGTCAGCGGCGTCGCGTCGTACTTCCTCCTCAACGCCCAGCGCGCCGCCCTTGCTGCGCGCGTCGAGCGGCGAGCCTCCGCCGCCGTCGAGCGGATGCGCACCAAGGAGGACGACGACTGATGGCCGTCATCCACCGGGCGACGATCACGCCGACCAAGCAGGAGCTCGTGGCCGGCTGGTTGCCGACCCAGCCATGGGCGGTCGGCCTGGCCGAGCCGACCGCCGTCGGCAGCTACCGCGTAGACGACCGCGACGGCGAGGTCGGTGTCGAGTGCCTGCTGCTGCGGGCGGGCGAGTCGTTCGTGCACCTGCCGCTCAGCTACCGCGCCGCGCCGCTCGACGGTGCCGAGGACCACCTGATCACCACCATGGAGCACTCCGTGCTCGGACCGCGGTGGGTCTACGACGGCTGCGCCGACCCGGTGGCGGTGCAGGAGCTGCTCGCGGTCACGCTCACCGGTGGCGAGGAGGCCCCGCTCGAGATCGAGGAGGCGGGCCGGATCGTCGAGCGCCGCCCGCCGACGGTCCAGGTGCGCGGCAGCGGCTCGCTCGACGCGGGCTCGGTGCCGCGGATCGACGGCGTCTCCCTGCGCTCCCTGGGCGCCACGGCGCGGGTCTCGGCCGCCGACTACGAGCTCACCGTCGCCCGCCTGATCGGTGCCGAGGAGATCGCCGGCGACGCCACGCTCTTCGCGGTGTGGCCCGGCGGCGACGCCGTCGTGGTGGGTGTGACCGGGGCCTGACGAGCCGGGGTCGGTGGACCCCGACCCGCAGGTCAGCGCACGTCAGCGCACGAAGAGTGGCACCGCCACCAGCACGGCCCACGCCAGCGTGGCCTGACCGGTCAGCTGCAGCGCCGGGATGAGCGCGGGACCGGTGGCGCCGGAGCTCACCAGGCGCACCCCGCGCAGGGCGACGACCCCGAAGGCGAGCCCGGTCAGCGCCCACCACGTGGTCACCGAGGCGACCGCGACGACGGCCACCGCGGCGGCGAGCATCAGGAGCGCGTAGAGGGCCCGGGTGCGGGCGTCGCCGAGACGCACCGCGAGGGTGATCTTGCCGGCGACCCGGTCGGTCGGGATGTCGCGCAGGTTGTTGGCGACCAGCAGGGCGGTGGTCGGGGAGCCCACGCCGACGGCGGCGTAGAGCGCGGCCCACTCCCACGTCTGGGTCTGCACGTAGGTCGTGCCGACGACGGCGACCAGGCCGAAGAAGACGAACACCATCACCTCGCCCAGGCCGGCGTAGCCGTAGGGCCGCGAACCGCCGGTGTAGAACCAGCCCGCCAGCACGCACAGCGCGCCGATCGCCAGCAGCCACCAGGCGGTGGTCGCCGCCAGGAGCAGTCCGGCGACCCCGGCGACCCCGAACGCGAGGAACGCCGCCCGCTTGACCGCGCCGGGTGCGGCCAACCGGGAGCCGGTCAGCCGGAGCGGGCCGACCCGCTCGTCATCGGTGCCGCGGATCCCGTCGGAGTAGTCGTTGGCGTAGTTGACCGCGACCTGCAGTGCGAGAGCCACCACGAGGCACGCCGCGGCCTTCCACCACACCACCGAGCCGGCGTACGCCGCCACGCCGGTGCCGGCGATGACCGGGGCGACGGCAGCGGGCAGGGTGCGGGGTCGAGCGCCGGCGAGCCACTGAGCGGGAGATGCCACGAGGGCTCATTCAACACCGGTGGCGTGCGGCTGCGGCGTGCGGGCCAGGTAGCGCTCCCCGGCGCGGGCGGCTGGGCCGATGGTGACCGCGGCCCCGACGACGATGACCGCGATGATGGCCCAGCCCGGTGTGCCGAGCGACATCGCCAGGAAGGTGTAGAGCGCAGGGGCCCACACGTCGCCGAGGGTGTAGCCGAGGGAGGACACGCCTTGGTACTCGCCGAGCTTGTCCGGCTCGGAGAGCTCGGTGACCAGGCCCCACGCTCCCGCGGACTGCCACAGCTCCGCGCCCGTCACGGTCAGGTGGCCGATCCACACCAGGGCGATGGTGACCCAGCCGGTGGTGTCGTGGGTGACCGCGACGATGCCGCAGGAGAGGACGAAGCAGGCGGCGCCGCGGTACTGAGCGCGGACGGCGCTGCGCACGTCGGTGATCCCGCGGGTGGCAGCGACCTGGAGCAGCACGGCCAGGACGGTGTTGGTGCCGAAGAGCCAGGCGAGCAGCACGCGCGGTGCGTCGGTCTCCTCGACCAGCCACAGCGGGATGACGACGTTGAGGAGCACCTGGTGGGTGTTGAGGACGCCGTTGGCGATCGACATGACCAGAAAGCCGCGGTTGCGCAGCGCGCTGCGCCGCTCTCCCGCGTGCTCCAGCGCCGCCTCGAGCGGCTGCTCGGGGGCGTGGGTCTCGACCGAGGCCGGCAGCGCAGGCAGCCGCCACACCCAGATCGTGTTGGCGACCAGGAGGAGGCCGGTGCTGATCGGCACCAGCTCCATCGCGATGTCGCTCTCGAGGCCGAGCGCCAGGCCGGCCAGCAGCGCGCCGAGGGTGTAGCCGACGTTGCGGGCGGCCCGCATGTAGGCCTGGCTGCGCACCCGGGTCTCCCGCGGGAAGATCGCGATGGTGTAGGCGCCGCGACCCGAGCGCATCGCCGACTCCGCCACGCTGGTGGCGGCCATGATCACCAGGAAGAGCACGAAGCCGTCGATGAGCGGCCACAGCAGGTAGAGCACCGCCTGGACCGCGGCCATGGACAACCAGGCCTGCTTCGCGCCGATGCGGTCGGCCCAGCGACCGGCGGGCACCGAGAACAGGAACTGGATGCCGGCGGCGACCGAGAGACCGATGCCCACCTGCTGGGCGGAGAGCCCGACCAGCTGGGTGAAGTAGAACGCCGAGCCGGTGAGGAACGCGCCCTCGCCGAACGCGGAGAGAACGGACTGGTAGGCGAGCTTGCGGATCAGCGGGTCGGGGCTGAGCAGGCGGTCGATCTGGCGCATCATCGTGAGCGCCTCTCGTCGGGGGCCACCGGGTCTGCGGCGATCCCGGCCGCGGTCGCGGGCGACTCCAACGGCTCGGCGCCCGCGGCGCCCGCGCTCGGCTCGGGCACCAGGGCGCCGCCGGCCGGGAAGTGCTCGTCGGCGAACCGCTTCGCCGCCCGCGTCGACGGACCCAGGCCGATGGCGGCCAGCACGATGATGCCGCCGATCACCAGCCAGCCCTGGTTGCCCCACTCCATCGCGAGGAACGTGAACGCCGCCGGCGCCCACCGCGAGCCCAACGCGCCGAACACGTCCTGGACACCCTGGTACTCACCACGGCGGCGCGGGTCCATCAGCTCGGCCTGGAACGACCAGCTGCTGGCCGAGATGAACAGCTCGGCGCCGGTCACGGTCACGTGGCCGAGCCAGACCAGCAGCACGGTGATCAGCCCCACCGTGCTGTGCGTGGCCATGGTGATCAGGCAGGAGACGAAGAAGAACGCCGTCGACACCCACACCATCTGCATCGCCGTGCGCAGGTCGCGGACGAACTTGGCGGTGTAGGGCGGCAGGAAGATGCACAGCACCGTGTTGGTGGCGAACAGCCACGCGAGCAGCCAGTGCGGGGCGTCGGTGGACACGACCAGCCAGAGCGGGATCACCGTGTGCAGCAGCACCTGGTTGGTCCACATGGTGCCGTTGAAGAAGCTGGTCGCCATCCAGCCGATGTTGCGCATCGGGCCCGGCCCGGTGTGCTTCACGCGCGCCTCGCCGGCCGCCACGCGCAGGTCGTGCGGCGCCTGCGGCAGCCGGGCGATCCGCCAGGCGTTGAGCACCATCATCCCGGCGGTGAAGATCGGCACCCAGCGCAGCAGCGTGGTGCTGTCGAACGCCAGGGCGAGCAGGCCCAGGCCGGCGCCGGCGGTGAAGCCGATGTTGAGGGAGGAGTACATGTACGCCTGGGTCTCGACACGCTCGGTGCTCGGGAGCACGTCGAGCACGTAGGCGTTGCGGGCCGCGCTGCCGGAGCCCTCCATCGCCGCGAACCAGATCGCGACGCAGATGTAGCCGACGAAGCTGTCGATGAACGGCAGCGCGGCGAAGCCGATGCCTTGACCGAGCGCAGTCAGCGCCCACATGCGCTTCGGGCCCACGACGTCCACGACGCGGCCCGAGGGATAGGCGACCAGGAACTCGGCGATCCCGCCGAGGGTGAGCGCCACGCCGACCTGTCCCGGGGAGAGCCCGACGACCATCGTCAGGAAGACCGCGCTGATGGTCAGGAAGGTGCCCTCGCCCGAAGCGAACACGATCGAGTTGCCGGCCAGCTTGCGCGACATCGGGGTGGGCGGGATCAGGCGGGTCAGGAAGCGGGGGAGGCCGGGCACGGGCCAATCCCATCACCTCCGACCGACAGGTGTCGCCCGGATTCTTCGCCGTGGACGCCCGATAGCGTGGCCCGCATGGAGGACCCCGCCGACGTCATCGCGAGGGTCGGCCGGTGGCTCGGCTCCGACGCCGCGGACCCGTGGGTCGTGGAGACCTCCGGGTCCACCGGAGCGCCCAAGCGGGTGCTGCTCCCGCGGTCGGCGGTGCTGGCCTCGGCGACCGCCTCGGCGAACCGCCTGGGCGGCACCGGCCGGTGGCTGCTCGCCCTGCCGCCGGCGTACGTCGCCGGGCTCAACGTCATCGTGCGCTCCCTGCTTGCCGGGCACCACCCCGTGGTGCTGGCCGACGGCGGATCCTTCGCCGAGGCTGCCCGCGCAGCCGTGGCCGGTGGGACGCCGGCCTACGTCTCCCTGGTGCCCACCCAGCTGCACCGGCTGCTGTGGAGCGACCCGGAGGCCACCGCCGCGCTGCGGGACTTCCGCGCGGTGCTGCTCGGCGGCGGGCCGATCGACCCGGCGCTGCGGCGGCGGGCCGAGGAGGAGGGGGTGCGGCTGGTCGCGACCTACGGGTCCGCGGAGACCTGCGGCGGCTGCGTCTACGACGGGATGCCGCTGGACGGCGTCGCGGTCGCGCTCGACCGCGACGGGCGGATCCGGATCGGGGGCCCCACCCTGTTCGCCGGCTACCGCGACGACCCGGAGCAGACCGCGCGGGCGCTGGTCGACGGGTGGTTCCGCACCAGCGACGCCGGGCGGCTCGACGAGGACGGCCGGCTGCGCGTGCTCGGTC
>JAPSKJ010000419.1 GCA_031177735.1 Nocardioides sp. | reverse complement strand
CCTCGGTCTGGTCGCGGATGACGGGCTCGCCCTCGCTGTCGACCCCGGGACCCTCCTCGGGCAGCTCCATCAGCGGCCGGTAGCGGATCTCCACAGGATAGGTGCGCCCGCTGACCTCGATGATCGGCGCGGGCTCGCCGGTGCGCGGGTCGGCGAAGTGCTCGGCGAACCGCTCGGGGTCGATGGTCGCGGAGGTGATGATGAGCTTGAGGTCGGGCCGCCGCGGCAGCAGCCGCCGCAGGTAGCCGAGCAGGAAGTCGATGTTGAGCGAGCGCTCGTGGGCCTCGTCGATGATGATCGTGTCGTAGCGACGCAGGTCGCGGTCGCGCTGGAGCTCGGCGAGCAGGATGCCGTCGGTCATCAGCTTCACCCGACTGGCCGGCGAGGTCTTGTCGGTGAACCGCACCTGGTAGCCGACCAGGTCGCCGAGCTCGGTGCCGAGCTCCTCGGCGATCCGCTCGGCCACCGCGCGAGCGGCGATCCGGCGCGGCTGGGTGTGGCCGATCAGTCGATCGGCGCCACGGCCGAGCTCGAGGCAGATCTTGGGCAGCTGCGTCGTCTTCCCGGAGCCGGTCTCGCCCGCCACGATGACCACCTGGTGGTCCCGGATGGCGGCGGCGATGTCGTCGCGCCGCTGGGTGACCGGGAGCTGCGGCGGATAGGTGATCTGCATGACCGGCCCATTCTCCCCGACCCCACCAGCGGTTTCCGACCACGGCTGGCGTGGATGGGTTACCCTCCGGATTGTCGGACAATCTGGCACCCAACCCGCCCGGAGGCGCCGCATGACCCTGCTCGACCGCCCCGAGACCCGCACCGGCGAGATCTTCGCCCGCGCGCAGGCCCGCACGGCTCACAACTACCACCCGCTGCCCGTCGTCCTCGAGCACGCCGAGGGCGCCTGGATGACCGACGTCGACGGCCGCCGCCACCTCGACATGCTGGCCGGCTACAGCGCCCTCAACTTCGGTCACGGCCACCCCGCGCTGCTGGCCGCCGCCCACGAGCAGCTCGACCGGCTCACCCTGACCAGCCGCGCCTTCGTGCACGACCGGTTCGCGGAGTTCACCGAGGCCCTCGCCGACCTGTGCGGCAAGGAGATGGTGCTGCCGATGAACACCGGCGCCGAGGCCGTCGAGACGGCGATCAAGGTCAGCCGCAAGTGGGGCTACGAGGTCAAGGGGGTGCCGGCCGACCGCGCCACGATCATCGTCGCCGGCGGCAACTTCCACGGCCGCACCACCACCATCGTCGGGTTCTCCGACGACCCCGACGCCCGCGACGGCTTCGGACCCTTCACCCCCGGCTTCCGGATGGTGCCCTACGGCGATCTCGCCGCGCTGGAGGCGGCCATCGACGAGACGACCGTCGCGGTCCTGATCGAGCCGATCCAGGGCGAGGGCGGGGTGATCATCCCGCCCGAGGGCTACCTGCGCGGGGTGCGTGCCCTGTGCACCAAGCACGCCGTCCTCTTCGCCGCCGACGAGATCCAGTCCGGCCTGGGCCGCACCGGCCGTACCTTCGCCTGCGACCACGAGGACGTCGTGCCGGACCTCTACGTCCTGGGCAAGGCCCTCGGCGGCGGCGTCGTCCCCGTCTCCGCCGTGGTGGCCGACAGCGACGTCCTCGGCGTGCTGCGACCGGGCCAGCACGGCTCCACCTTCGGCGGCAACCCGCTGGCCTGCGCCGTCGGCGTCACCGCGGTGCGGCTGCTCGAGACCGGGGAGCCGCAGCGCCGCGCCACCGAGCTGGGCGTGCTCCTGCGCGAGCGGCTCCAGGCCATGCTCGGCCGCGGGCTGGTGTCGTTCCGAGCCCGCGGCCTGTGGGCCGGCGTCGACGTCGACCCGGCTGTCGGCACCGGGCGAGCCGTCTGCGAGGCGCTGCTGGGCCGCGGGGTGCTCGCGAAGGACACGCACGGCTCGACCCTGCGGCTGGCCCCTCCCCTGGTGATCTCGGAGGAGGACCTGCACTGGGGTCTGGACCAGCTCGAGGCCGTGGTGAGCGGCGGCGGAATCACCGGTTAACCGGTGATTCCCCCACTTCTCGGGCGTTGCAAAGGCCGAGAAGTGACAGTTTCACCGGTTAACCGGTGATTCCGACAGCGCCTCCAGCGACGCCGCGAGCGAGCCCGCCAGCGTGGCGACGACCTCGTCGCGGGTGACGCCGTCGGGGGCGACCTTCCACGCGAGCACGACCTCCTCGACCATCGCCTGCCAGCCCCGCACCACCAGTCGGGCGAGAGGGGTGTCCGGCACCAGCGACTTGCCCTCGACGGCGATCCGGTCGGTGAGGGCCGAGCGCGCCTCGTCGTAGATCACGGCGAGGGTCTCGTTGCCGCCCTTCGCGCCGCGCACGAGCGAGAGGTAGCCCTCGTAGTTGGCGTCGACGTAGTCGACGTACGCCCCCAGCGAGACCAGCAGGCGCTCGATGGGGTCCTCCCCGGGCGGCGGCGCGGTCTGGGCGACCAGGTCGGCCGCGGCCCGGCGCACCACCGCCTCCTGGAAGCCGACGATGTTGCCGAAGTAGTGGTAGAGCAACCCGCGCGAGATGCCGGCCGCCTCGGCGAGCACGTCGATCGAGATCTCGTGCAG
>JAPSKJ010000418.1 GCA_031177735.1 Nocardioides sp. | reverse complement strand
TCGACGGGCAGCTCGATGCGGACCTCGTTGAGCTCCGGGGCGGCCTCGCCCTTGAAGTCGTTGACGGCCTCGCCGACGAGCCGGACGTAGAGGTCGAAGCCGACGTCGGCGATGTGTCCGGACTGCTCACCGCCGAGCAGGTTGCCGGCACCGCGGATCTCGAGGTCCTTCATCGCGATGGCCATGCCGCCGCCGAGGTCGGAGTGCTGCGCCAGCGTGGCCAGCCGCTCGTGCGCGGTCTCGGTCAGCGGCTTCTCCCCGGGGTAGAGGAAGTAGGCGTAGGCACGCTCGCGGGAGCGGCCGACGCGGCCGCGCAGCTGGTGGAGCTGGGAGAGGCCGAGGGTGTCGGCCCGCTCGATGATCATCGTGTTGGCGTTGGAGACGTCCAGGCCGCTCTCGACCAGGGTGGTGCAGACGAGGACGTCGAAGCGCTTCTCCCAGAAGTCGAGCATCACCTGCTCGAGCTGCTTCTCCCCCATCTGCCCGTGCGCGGTCGCCACGCGCGCCTCGGGCACCAGCTCGCGGATCTTCCCGGCCGCCTTCTCGATCGAGTTGACCCGGTTGTGGATGTAGAAGACCTGGCCCTCGCGGAGCAGCTCGCGTCGGACGGCGGCGGTGACCTGCCGGTCCTCGTAGGCGCCGACGTAGGTCAGCACGGGGTGCCGCTCCTCGGGCGGGGTGGTGATCGTCGACATCTCACGGATGCCGGTGATCGCCATCTCCAGCGTGCGCGGGATCGGCGTCGCGCTCATGGCGAGCACGTCGACGGCCGTGCGCATCCGCTTGAGCTGCTCCTTGTGCTCGACGCCGAAGCGCTGCTCCTCGTCGACGATGATCAGCCCGAGGTCCTTGAAGCGGATGTCGGGGTTGAGCAGCCGGTGGGTGCCCACGACGATGTCGACGCTGCCCTCCTTGAGCCCCTCGAGGACCTGCGCGGCCTCCTTGTCGGTCTGGAACCGTGACAGCGCCTTGATGACGACCGGGAAACCGCTCATCCGCTCGGTGAACGTGGCGTGGTGCTGGGTGACCAGCAGCGTGGTCGGGACGAGCACGGCGACCTGCTTGCCGTCCTGAACCGCCTTGAAGGCGGCCCGCACCGCGATCTCCGTCTTGCCGTAGCCCACGTCGCCGCAGATCAGCCGGTCCATCGGGACCGAGCGGCGCATGTCGGCCTTGACCTCCTCCACCGTGGACAGCTGGTCCTGGGTCTCGGTGTAGGGGAAGGCATCCTCCAGCTCGCGCTGCCACGGGGTGTCGGGGCCGAAGGCGTAGCCCTGGGTGGCCTGCCGGGCGGCGTAGAGCTTGATCAGCTCGGCGGCGATCTCGCGCACCGCCTTGCGGGCACGGCTCTTGCGCTTCTGCCAGTCCGCCCCGCCCAGCCGGTCGAGGCTGGGCTGCTCCCCGCCGACGTAGCGGGTGACCTGGTCCAGGGCATCCGCCGGCACGTAGAGCTTGTCGGTGGGAGCGCCGCGCTTGGAGGCGCCGTACTCCAGGACGAGGTACTCCCGCGTGGCCCCGCCGACCTCGCGCTGCTTCATCTCCACGAAGCGGCCGACACCGTGCTGCTCGTGCACGACGTAGTCGCCGGGCTTGAGCTCGAGCGGGTCGATCTGCCGCTTGCGCCGCGCGGGCATGCGGTTCATGTCGCGCGTGGAGCTCTTCTGGCCACTGATGTCCTCGCCGGTGACGACCACGAGCCGGGTGGACTCGTCGACGAACCCGTGCGTGAGCGAGCCGCAGGTGACCGAGACGACGTCGGGGCTGAGGTCACCGTCGAGGCGGGCCGGCACGTCGCGCTCCCCCAGCGCCTCGACGGTGCGCTGGGCGGGGCCGTGGCCGGGGTGGACGACGAGGGTGCGGTAGCCCTCGGACCGCCAGTGCGCCAGGTCACTGAACGCCTTGTCGACGTCGCCGCGGTAGGCGTCGACGGGCCTGGCCGGCAGCGTGCGGGTGGGTACGCCGGCGGTGTCGGCGGAGATCAGGTCGTCCTCGATCTCGATGCCGAAGGGGCTCATCGACCACCAGGCGCGCCCCGACTCCAGGGCGTGGGCGCGCACGTCGCCGATCTCGCGGTAGGACGCGGCCGCCAGGTCGATCGGGGCGGTGCCGCCCGACGCGGCCGCTGCCCAGCTCGCGCCGAGGAACTCCTCGCTGGTGGCGACGAGGTCGTGCGCGCGGCGGCGGACCCGCTCGGGGTCGAGCACCAGCACGTGGGTGTCGCTGGGCATCAGGTCGACGAGCAGCTCCATCTCGTCGACGAGGGCCGGCGCCAGCGACTCCATGCCCTCCACCGCGATGCCCGCGGCGATCTTGTCGGTGAGCTCCACGAGGCTCGGGTGGGCCTCTCCCAGCGCCTTCGCCCGGCGGCGTACCTCGTCGGTGAGGAGCAGCTCACGGCACGGCGGTGCCCACACCCGCTCCGGCTTGTCCCCCTCGATGGCACGCTGGTCGGCGACCGAGAACTGGCGGATCTCCTCGACGTCGTCGCCCCAGAACTCCACCCGGAGCGGGTGCTCCTCGGTGGGCGGGAAGACGTCGACGATGCCGCCGCGGACGGCGAACTCACCGCGCTTCTCGACCAGGTCGACCCG
>JAPSKJ010000417.1 GCA_031177735.1 Nocardioides sp. | reverse complement strand
CGCTGGAGCGTCCAGGTCGCCCGGCTCGCGGGGAGCGGGCGCAGCGGCGGGACCGGGGCGGCGTAGTCGATCAGCGTCGGGAGGGCCATGACGGGTCCTTACGTGGTGGTCGGGACGGGGGGCTGCCCGGGGAGTCGCCCGGTGAGCTGCCCGGTGAGCTGCCCGGTGAGCTGCCCGGTCAGCAGACGGCGCAGCTCGCGCCGGCTGTTCTTGCCGACGTGGGTGGCCGGGAAGGTGTCGAGGGTGACGACCTGGTCGGGGATCTTGTACGCCGCCAGGCCGGCCGCCCGCAGGTGCCCGGGGATCTGCGCGGCGAGGTCGTCGTCGCCGGCCCGGCCCGGCTGGGGGCGCACGACCAGGCAGATCCGCTCGCCGAGGTAGGGGTCGGGGAGGCCGACGGCGACCGCGTCGAGGACGCCGGGATGGGTGAGGGCGAGCCCTTCGATCTCCTCGGTGGCGACCTTCTCACCGCCACGGTTGATCTGGTCCTTGTCGCGGCCGGTGACGACCAGGTGGCCGCTCGGGAGCTGCCGGACCAGGTCACCGGTGCGGTAGAACCCGTCGGCGGTGAACGAGTCGCGGTTGGGGCCGTCGGCGCGGTAGTAGCCGCGGATCGTGTAGGGCCCGCGGGTCAGCAGGCGGCCCTCCTCGCCGGGCGGCACCTCGCGGTCGTCGGCGTCGACGATCCGGATCTCGTCGTCGGGGCTGATCGGGCGGCCCTGGGTGGTCGTGACGATCTCGTCGGGGTCGTCGTCGCGGGTGTAGTTGACCAGCCCCTCGGCCATGCCGAAGACCTGCTGCAGCCGGGCGCCGAGCACCGGGCCGATCTGGGTCGCGACGCTGTCGGAGAGCCGCGCGCCGCCGACCTGCACCGTGCGCAGGCTGGACAGGTCCGGTGTGCGGCGCCGGGCCGCCGAGAGCCACGCCTGCGCGAGCGGCGGGACGAGGGCGACCGTGGTGACCCGCTCGGCCTCGATCAGCGCGAAGGCGGTGCGCGGGCTCGGGTCGCGGGCGAGCACGACCGTGCCGCCGGTGTGCAGCACGCCCAGGATGCCGGGCGAGCTCATCGGGAAGTTGTGTGCCGCCGGCAGCACCACCAGCATCACGCACGCCTCGTCCAGCCCACAGATCTCCGCCGAGGCCCGCACCGAGTAGAGGTAGTCGGCCGAGGTCCGCGGGATCAGCTTCGACACCCCGGTCGTCCCGCCGGACAGCTGCAGGAACGCCACGTCCTCCGCAGCCCTGCCGCCGGCGGCCGGCCGCTGGTCGCGCACCTCGCGGCTCTGCGCCCACTCCCGCACGTCGACCAGCGCCGGCGGCTCCACGCCCTGCCCGCGCAGCCGCTCGGCGACGGCCGCGTGCAGCGCGACGTGGTCGCAGCCGTCGGCCTCCCCCACCACGACCAGCGCAGCCGCGTCGGCGATGGTGCAGAACTGGGTGAGCTCGACCTCGCGGTGGCTCGGCAGGCCGAAGACGGGCAGCGCGCCCATCCGGAACAGCCCGAGCACGACGGCCACGAACTCCACCACGTTGGGCAGCGTGAGCACGACCCGGTCACCCGGCTCCACGCCGGCATCGGCGAGCCGAGCGGCGGCGCGGTCGGCCTGCTCGGCCAGGTCGGCGTAGGTCCACCGCTGCGGCCGACCGTGCGCGTCGACGCCGACCACGGCAGTGTGGCCGGCGAACCGGGCGGTGCGGTCGGCGACGAAGTCGGCGAAGGACTCCTCGGTCCAGTAGCCCAGCGCCCGGTACCGGGCGCGCACGTCCTCCGGCCAGGTCGGCACCTCGGCGATGGGGCTCCTCATCCGGCACCCCCGCCGTTCAGACCGATCGCCCGGGCCATGGTCGCCAGCTTGGCGCCGGTCTCGCGCACCTCGGCGTCCGGCTCCGACCCGGCGACGATGCCGGCCCCGGCGAAGAGCCGCAGCCGCGATCCGTCGAGTACGCCGGCGCGGATCGTGACCGCGAACTCGCCGTCGCCGTTGCCGTCCACCCAACCCACCGCGCCGGCGAGCGGCCCGCGGCCACCACCATCGGCGTCACTGCCCTCGATCTCCGCGATGGCCGCCAGCGCAGGCTCCACCGGCACGCCGCCCACGGCCGGGGTCGGGTGGAGCAGCCGGGCCAGGTGCAGCGCGCTCGGCCCGGGCACCCCCGGGTCGAGCCGGGCGCGGATCGGCGTGGCCAGGTGCCACATCGTGTCGGTGCCGAGCAGGCGCGGGCGCGGGCCGGCGTCGACCTCGACGCAGGCCGGGGCCAGCGCCGAGACGATCGCCTCGACGACGAACGCGTGCTCGGCGAGGTCCTTGGCGGAGTCCAGCAACGCCTCGGCGCGGGCGCGGTCCTCCGCGGGGTCCGCCGAGCGAGGCGCCGACCCGGCGAGCGGCACGCTGGCCACCCAGGCACCGGTGCGCCGCACCAGCAGCTCCGGGCTGGCGCCGAGCAGCACCGGGTCCTCCGGACGGGCGCCGAGCGGCACGCTGAAGACGTATTTGCCGGGCCGCTCCACCGACAACCTGGCGACCACCGCCGCGGGGTCGAGCGGCGGGTCGCTGACGACCTCGAGACAGCGGCCGAGGACGACCTTGCGCAGCCG
>JAPSKJ010000416.1 GCA_031177735.1 Nocardioides sp. | reverse complement strand
GATGTGGCCGCCGACAACCGGTGTCGGCGCGACAGCACCGTGTGACCCTAAGGCCCATCGGGGTCAGTTCCCAGCCGGTTATCCACAGGCCCTGGGGATAACCGGGGATGACCCGTGGACGACACGCGGTCAGGTGTGCACAGCATGGGGAGGGCGCTGTGCAGGACACGCCCGGGATGCCCGTCAAACACGCGCGTGACCTGCGGAAACAGGGACCGACGACCTGTGCATCGAAAATAAGTCGGCCTGAGGTCGGTTCACTTCACGGCCATGTGGTCGTCGCCGCACCGTTTGTCGACAAAGCGCCGATCATCAGGCCCTTCCACAAGTTATCCACCGGCCCATCCGGACTACCCGGGCACTGGGGTCGGGCCCACCGCGGCTAGCGTGCGGGCCATGGACCGCCGCCACGACCGGGAGATCTGGCGGCTGGCGATCCCCGCGTTCCTGGCCCTCGTCGCGGAGCCGATGTTCCTGCTCGCCGATGCCGCGATCGTGGGCCACCTCGGCACCCGCGAGCTCGCCGGGCTCGGCGTCGCCGGCATCGTGCTGCAGACCGTCGTCGGCCTGTGCGTCTTCCTCGCCTACGGCACGACCGCCAGTGTGGCCCGCCGCCTGGGCGCCGGCGAGCCGCGGGCGGCCCTGGCGCAGGGTGTCGACGGGCTGTGGCTCGCGGTGCTGATCGGAGTCCTCGTCACCGTCCCGGGCGCGCTCCTCGCCGACCCCCTCGTCCGACTGGCGGGCGCCGGAGACGCGGTGGCGGAGCCGGCCGCGGCGTACCTGCGGGTCGCCGTGCTGGGCATCACCCCGCTGCTGCTCATGCTGGCGGCCACCGGGGTGCTGCGCGGCCTGCAGGACACCCGCACCCCACTCGTCGTGGCGGTGGCCGCCAACGGGCTCAACATCGTGCTCAACCTGCTGCTCGTCTTCGGCGTGGGCGGCTGGGACGGCTGGGGCATCACCGGCTCCGCGGCTGGCTCGGTGCTCGCGCAGGCGGCCGCGGCGACCGCTCTCGTCGTGGTGGTCGCCCGCGCCGCGCGGCGGGCGGGCGCCGACCTGCGACCGCATCCCGCCGGCATCCGGCAGGCCGCACGCGCCGGCGTCGCCCTGGTCATCCGCACGCTCACCCTGCGCGCCGCCCTGCTGGTCACGACGTACGCCGTCGCGCACATCGCCCGCGAGGGCAGCGACGCCCAGGCTGTCGATCTGGCGACGCACCAGCTGGCGATGACGATCTGGACCTTCCTCGCCTTCGTGCTGGATGCGATCGCGATCGCGGCGCAGGCGATCACCGGCCGCACCCTCGGTGCAGGAGACGTCGCCACGACGAGAGCGGTGACCGCGCGGATGGTGTGGTGGGGCGCGGTGATCGGAGTGGCCACCGGCGTGCTGCTCGCCGCCGCCAGCCCGGTGCTCGGCCGGTTGTTCACCGACGATCCCGCGGTGCACGAGGCGCTCGCGCCGGTGCTGCTCGTGGCCGCGTTGGCCCAGCCGATCGCCGGGGTCGTCTTCGTGCTCGACGGCGTGCTGATCGGAGCCGGCGACGGCAGCTACCTCGCCTGGGGCGGGCTGATCACCTTGGTCGCCTACGCCCCCCTCGCCCTGCTGGTGCACCCGGACCTGGTGGTGGTGTGGGTGCTCTTCGGCGGGGTGTTCATGGGCGCGAGGCTGGTCGTGCTGGTGCACCGGGCCCGCAGCGATGCGTGGCTCGTCACCGGCGCGACCGCCGGCACGCGGCGTGGTTGAGTGCTGTCATGGTCGACGACGACGCCATGAAGGCGCACCTGCTGCACTACCTGCACGGACATCGCGAAGCGCTGTTGCTGAAGCTCGAGGGGCTCTCCGAGCGAGAGCTCCGGCTCCCCCGGACGCCCACCGGGACGAACCTGCTGGGCATCGTGAAGCACTGCGCCAACGTCGAGTTCGGCTACTTCGGACCCACCTTCGGGCGGATGATCGGCGACCCGCGCGGCCTGCTCGAGCCCGACGACTTCGAGGCGGATCCGCAGGCCGACTGGTACGCGACCGAGACGGAGACCGTCACCGACGTGGTGGACCTCTACCACCGCGTCGCGGCCTTCGCCGACACCACCATCGCCGAGCTGCCGCTCGACGCGCCGGGACGCGTGCCGTGGTGGGGCCCGGGGGGCGACGTCACGCTCGGCCGGATCATGATCCACGTGCTGATCGACCTCGCCCGGCACGCCGGCCAGGCCGACATCCTGCGCGAGGGGATCGACGGTGCGGTCGGCTGGATGGGTGCGGACGACAACGTGCCGGAGGGCTACGACTGGCCGGCATACGTCGCCAAGCTGACCGCCCTCGCGGACCGGTCCGGCGGCTGACCTCTCCGCCGCCAGGCCCGAGCCAGCGGTCCCGTCACCCGCCGCGCGACCGGCGCCGCAGTCTGAAAAGCACGAACGGGGCCGCTCCTGCGCTGAGGAACGGCCCCGTTCGGGGTGGAACGTGAGGAACGGCGTCAGCCGGGAATCACGTTGAGGGCGACCTTGGCCGACACCTCGTCGTGCAGCTTGACGTTGACCTCGTGCGAGCCGAGCGCCTTGATGGGGTTGCCCATCGCGATGGTGCGCTTGTCGATCGCCTCGCCGGTGGTCT
>JAPSKJ010000415.1 GCA_031177735.1 Nocardioides sp. | reverse complement strand
CGCGCACCTGGTGGGCCTGCGTCGCGACGTCGAACCCGCCCACGCGGACGGTCCCGGCGTCCGCCTTCTGCAGGGTGGAGAGGATCTTGACGGTGGTGGTCTTGCCGGCTCCGTTGGAGCCGAGCAGAGCGAAGATGCTGCCGCGCTGGACGGCGAGATCGACGCCGCGAAGCACGCTGACGTCGCCGAAGGACTTCTCGAGCCCGGCGATCTCGATGGCTGGTGTGGTGATCATGCAAGCAGCGTCGAGGGTTGACGCTGCGTCAAGGTCAAGCGGCGGGGATACCGAGTCCCTCGACGACCTCCGCGCGGGGAAGCCGGGCGAGTGCGGTGCCCGGCAGGACGAGCTTGGACCGGCGCACCCCGGATCCGATGATCGCGGCGTCCAGGTCCGGCACGCGGTCGTCGAGCAGCAGCCGCCAGCCGGCGGGAAGCCCGATGGGTGTGATGCCGCCGTACTCCATGCGGGACTCCTCGACCGCCCGGTCCATCGGCAGGAAGGAGCACTTCCGTACGTCGAGCAGGCGACGAACCGTGCGGTTGACGTCGGCACGGGTGTCGGCCCGGACCAGGCATGCGCTGATCCGCTCCTCACCGGCGCGGGCGCCTCCGATCAGGACGCAGTTCACCGACGCCTCCATCGCCAGGCCGTAGGCCTTGACGAGCGCAGCCGTGTCGGCGAGGTCCGGGTCGATCTCGAAGACGCCGACCTGGTCGGCGTACTCCCACTCGGCGAGGGCCGCCGCGACCGGGGCCGCGAGGAGGTCGGGACGCTCGCGGGCCGCCTCCACGGTGAGCCCGGGGAACTCAGGGTGCATGACGCCATCGTGCCGGACCCCGGCGCACGCCTGCGCGGCCCGTGGGCGTTCAGTCGGCGATCGCGGCGGTCGCCTCGATCTCGATGAGCACGTCGGGACGGAAGAGGCCCGCTACGCGGATCAGTGAGCTCGTGGGTGGCGCCGAGGTGTCGACGTACTCGTCGCGGACGGCTCGGACGACGGGCAGGTCGTCGGTGCTGGTGACGAAGTAGGTCAGCTTGACCACGTCCGTCCAGCTCGCGCCGGCCGCCTGGAGCGCCTGGGTGAGGTTGTCGAAGGTCTGCCGGGTCTGCGCCTCCAGGCCGTCCACGACGGTGCCGTCGGCCAGCATGCCGACCTGGCCGGAGGTGATCACGAGTCGCCGACCGGCGGGGACGACGACGGCGTGGCTGTAGCCGAGCGGCTGGGGCAGGGAGTCGGGTGAGAGGAATTCCACGCCGCCGAACCTACGCGGGGACGTGGACGTCGTCAGCGGACCGGTCCGGCTCGGCCGGGTCCGGCTCACCGCTCGGTCGGGTCGCGACCGCGGCGGCGAGGCGGCGCTGGGAGGTGGCGACGAGCACCAGGGCGAGCGCCATCGCGGTGACCGTGACCGCGAAGGCCGCGGTGTAGCCGTGCTGGTCGGCCAGGCGACCCGCGGTGCCGGACCCCGCGGCATAACCCAGGCCGGTCGCGCTGGCGAGCACCGTCATGGCGGTGGCCACGCGGGTGGGGGCCACGACCCGCTCGGCGAGGGTGAAGACGCCGATCATGAACGGCGCCACCGCGCACCCGAGCAGCGCGACCACGACGACGAGGGTCGGCAGCGCGTCGACCGCGAGCAGCGGCAGGGACAGCGCGACCAGCGCCGTCGCCGCGACGAGGATCCTGCGCTCGAGGGGGACGCGGTCGGGCACGAATGCGGTCGCGATGCCGGCGACCGCGCTGCCGACGCCGAGGACCGCGTGCACCAGCCCGGCGACGCCGGGCTGCCCCGCCTCGGTGGCCAGCACGGTGGTGCCGGTCTGGGTGGCACCGAAGAGCGATCCGATGAGCAGCTGGGCGAGCGCCAGGACGACGAGGGTCGGGGTGAGCAGCCGGCCCGGCTCGACGACCGCACCGGCCGTGCCGCGGGAGCGCGCGGTGCGGTGCAGGCCGAAGGCGGTGCCGAAGACGGCCAGCAGGCCGGCCGCGAGCAGCAGCGCGCCGCCGGGTGAGATCGCCACCACGCCGAGCCCGACCAGGGCGGGCCCGAGCGCGAAGGACGCCTCGTCGGCTGCGCCTTCGTAGGAGTAGGCGACGTCGACGAGCCGACGCTGGTCGGGCCCGGCGCCGGCCGTGATCGGTCGCCAGCGCACCCGCGCCAAGGGACCGACCTGCGGCATGGTCAGGCCGGCGAGCGCCGCGACGCCGAGCACCGCCGCGTCGGGTGCCTCCGCGTGGACCAGGGCGACGAGGGCGGTGAGCGCAACGGCGCCGGAGAGCGCTTGGGCGAGGACGACGTGACGCTGGCCGATCCGGTCCGCGAGCGCGCCCGCGAAGGGTGCCCCGACAGCGTTGGCGACGGCGAGCGCGCCGGCGGCCAGGCCGCCCGTGCCGTAGCTCCCGGTCGCGCCGGCGACGAGCAGCAAGGTGCCGAGCTGGCTCATCGCGAGGGGGAGCCGGGCGAGGAAGGCGACCAGGACGTAACGAGGTCCGGCAAGCTGGAAGAGACGCCGGTAGCTGGCGAGGGGTGACACGGGTGGGGCCTTTCGGGGTGCGTCGAACCGACGCGCCGAACCCACCACCAAGACGCGTGAAACCCTGTGCTGCCCCAGATTCTAGGCGC
>JAPSKJ010000414.1 GCA_031177735.1 Nocardioides sp. | reverse complement strand
TTCACCATCGCCAGGAACACGCCGGCAGGGGCCTGGTTGGCCCCCTGACCGGCGTGCTCGAGGGCGTTCGGTGCCGGCGTCAGTTCGTCGCGCTGGTGGCGAACAGGATCGCGTAGGCCACGATCCCGACGATCATCAGGACGACCGCGATGATGCCGAGGATCTTGCCCGCCTTGACCATGCCGGCGCCGCCGAGCTGGCCGTTGGACGCCTCGATCTCGCGCTGCGCCTTGTTGCCCAGGATCCACGCCGCGATGCCGGCCAGGCTGCAGCACAGCAGGCCGACGATGCCGAGCACGAGGATGAGCACCGCCTGCGGGTGGTTGGGCGGCACGGCGCCGGGCGGCAGCGGTGCGCCGGGGCCGTAGCCGGGCGGGGGCGGCGGGGGAGGAGTGCCGTAGCTCATGTAGTCCCTTTCATCCGAACGGTCCGGCTCTCGGACCGCGTGACGCCCCGGACCCTACCCAGGCGCACGCCCGCCAACCGCGCAACCGCGAGACCACCTCGGGGCGCGCCGGCCGGGCGTGACAGACTCGTAGCCGTGTCCAGCAGCCCCGGTCTCACGATCCCCGGTGTCCTGGGAGAGATCGTCGCCGGCGTACGGGAGGACCTCGCCGCCCGGCGGGCCGTCACCTCCGAGGCGGACCTGCGGGCCGCCCTCGCCGACGTCGACCCGCCCCGCGACCCGATGCCGCACCTGCGCGCGCCCGGCTCCAGCGTGATCGCCGAGGTGAAGCGGAAGAGCCCGAGCAAGGGCGCGTTGGCCGAGATCCCCGACCCCGCGGCGCTCGCCCGGGCCTACGCCGCCGGCGGGGCCGCGGCGATCAGCGTGCTCACCGAGCAGCGGCGCTTCGGCGGCAGCCTCGAGGACCTGCGTGCCGTGCGCGCCGCGGTCGACGTGCCGATCCTGCGCAAGGACTTCATCGTCGAGCCCTACCAGCTGCTGGAGGCGCGCGCCGCCGGTGCCGACCTGGCGCTGCTGATCGTGGCCGCCCTCGACGACGACACCCTGCGCGCGCTCCACGACACCGCCCGGGAGCTGGGCCTGACGCCACTGATCGAGGTGCACGACGAGGCGGAGACCGAACGCGCCGTGGCGCTCGGTGCCGAGCTGGTGGGCGTCAACGCCCGCAACCTGAAGACCCTCGCCATCCACGACGACACCTTCGGGCGGCTGGCCCCGCTCGTCCCCGACGACCGGGTGCTGGTGGCCGAGTCGGGGATCTTCTCCACCGACGACGTACGACGCTTCGTCGGTGAGGGCGCCCGGGCCGTCCTGGTCGGCGAGGCGCTGGTGAAGGACGGCGACCCGCAGGCCGCCGTGCGAGCGATGACCGGAGTGATGGCGTGACCACGCACCTGAACGAGACGACCAGCTACGACGCCGACGCACGCGGCTGGTTCGGCGGTGAGGCGGACGGCTTCGGTGGCCGCTACATGCCCGAGGCGCTGATGAAGGCCCTCGACGAGCTCGACACGGCGTGGACCGCGGCGAAGGCCGACCCGACGTTCGTCGCGGAGTTCGACGCGATCCTGCGCGAGTACGCCAACCTCCCCAGCCCGCTCTACCTCGCGAGCCGCCTCAGCGAGCAGCTCGGGCTGCGGGTGCTGCTCAAGCGCGAGGACCTCAACCACACCGGTGCCCACAAGATCCGCAACGTGCTGGGGCAGGCGCTGCTGACCCGGCGGATGGGCAAGACCCGCGTCATCGCCGAGACCGGCGCGGGGCAGCACGGCGTCGCCAGCGCCACCGCGGCGGCGTACTTCGGCCTGGACTGCACCGTCTACATGGGCAAGGTCGACACCGAGCGGCAGGCGCTCAACGTGGCGCGCATGCAGCTGCTCGGCGCAGAGGTTGTGCCGGTCGACAACGGCAGCGCCACGCTCAAGGACGCGATCAACGAGGCCTTCCGCGACTGGGTGGCCAGCGTGGACACCACCGCCTACCTCTTCGGCACCGCCGCGGGGCCGCACCCCTTCCCGACGCTGGTGCGCGACCTGACCCGCGGCATCGGTGACGAGGCACGCGCACAGTGCCTGGAGCGGTTCGGAGCGCTTCCCGACGCGGTCGCCGCCTGCGTGGGCGGCGGGTCCAACGCGATCGGGCTGTTCACCGCGTTCCTCGAGGACGCCGACGTGCGCATCTACGGCTTCGAGGCGGGGGGCGACGGCTTCGAGACCGGCCGCCACGCCGCCACGATCTACGCCGGCGACAGCGGCGTCCTGCACGGCGCCCGCACCTACGTCCTCCAGGACGAGGACGGGCAGACCATCGAGTCGCACTCGATCTCCGCCGGACTGGACTACCCCGGTGTCGGGCCGCAGCACTCGTGGCTGGCCAAGTCCGGGCGCGCGAGCTACCTGCCGGTCACCGACGCCGAGGCGATGGACGCGATGGCGCTGCTCGCGCGCACCGAGGGGATCATCTGCGCGGTCGAGTCCGCCCACGCCGTGGCCGGTGCGATCAAGGTCGCCGAGCAGCTCAAGGCCGACAAGGGGCCGGAGGCGACCATCCTGGTCAACCTCTCCGGCCGGGGCGACAAGGACATGGGGACGGCGATGGAGTGGTTCAAGCTCGGCGCGCGCACGCAGGAGGAGCAGTGAGCACCGCCACCGCGTTCGCGAAGGC
>JAPSKJ010000413.1 GCA_031177735.1 Nocardioides sp. | reverse complement strand
AGCGCGTCGCCGCGATCGTGCTCGACAACCCGGTCGGCGCGGTGCATTTCACGATGGCCGGCCTCGCCGAGGCGGCCGAGGTCAGCGAGCCCACCGTCATGCGCTTCTGCGCGTCGGTCGGCTGCGAGGGCTTCCAGGACTTCAAGATCCAGCTCGCGCAGACCCTCGCTCTGGGCCTGCCGGTCACGCACTCGTCGATCAGCGCCGACGACACCAGTGCCGACCTCGCGGAGAAGATCTTCGACCACACCATCTCGAGCCTCGACCGCGCCCGCCGGACGCTCGCGGCAAGCGCCGTGGAGGAGGCGATCGCCACGCTGCTGGATGCCAGCGACATCCTCTTCGTCGGCTTCGGGGCGAGCGGCATCATCGCGCAGGACGCGCAGCAGAAGTTCCCGCTGTTCGGGGTGCCGTGCCAGGCGCCCGAGGACTTCCACCAGCAATTCATCGCCGCGACGATGAGCGGGCCGCGCAGCGTGACGGTGGCGATCTCGAACACCGGCCACACCGAGCAGACGCTCATCGTGGCCGAGGCGGCGAAGAAGGCCGGCGCGAAAGTCATCTCACTGACCGGGCGCACGAGCCCGCTGGCCGACCTCGCCGACGTGCCGCTCATCGCGCGCACGTTCGAAGACACCGACGTGTACACGCCGTCCACCAGTCGGCTCGCGGGTCTCGTGGTGATCGACATCCTCGCGACCGGGGTGGCGCTGCGGCGCAGCCCCGAGCACACGGCGGCGATCCGGCGCATGAAGAGCGAGCTCGCCAGCATGCGACAGGGGTCGCAGGTCGAGCGCGAGAGCGCGGCCGACGCGAGCGAGGGAGTCGACGCGCTGTGACCGGCACGGTCGTCGTCACGTCACGGTCGTTCGGCTCGGGCGCGCTCGACCTCGAGGGCCGGATCACCGCCGCCGGCTACCGCGTCGTGCGGGCGGGGGCGGGCCACGATCTCGACGAGCTGGCTCCCCTGCTGGGCGACGCGGTCGGCTGGATCGCCGGCACGGGTGCCGTCACCGAGCGGCACCTGTCGCTCGCGCCGCAGCTGCGGGTGATCGCGCGCTACGGCGTCGGGTACGACAAGGTCGACGTCGCGGCGGCGTCGCGGCGCGGGATCGTCGTCACGAACACCCCCGGCGCGAACACGAACGCGGTGGCCGAGCACACCGTTGCGCTGCTGCTGGCGGCGCTGCGCGGCATCCCTGCTGCCGACCGCCGGGTGCGGCACGGCGACTGGTCGGCCTGGTACACCCGGGAGGTCTCGGCGCTGTCGATCGGGGTCGTCGGCCTCGGGCGCATCGGCCGCACGGTCATCGACCGGCTCGCCGGGTTCGGACCGCGCCTGCTCGGCGCCGACCCGTGGGTGCCCGCCGACGACCCGCTGTTCGACCGGATCGAGCGGTCCGACGTCGCGGCGTTCGCGACGGAGTGCGACGTCGTCACACTGCACGCCCCCGGGGGCCAGACCGTGGTCGACGACGGCTGGCTGGCGGCATCCGATCGCCCCGTCCTGCTCGTCAACACCGCGCGGGCGGATCTCATCTCGGAGCCGGCGGTGGCCGAGGCGCTGCGCAGTGGGCGGGTGATGGCGTACGCCGCCGACACGCTCGCGACCGAGAACCACGGCGACGGCGCCTCGCCGCTGCTGGCCGACGACCTCGCCGACCGCGTGATCATCACGCCGCACCTGGCGGCGCAGACCCGTGAGGGCGTGGACGGCATGGGCGGCATGGCGACCGAGAACCTGCTCGCCGTGCTCAAGGGGCGCGCCCCAATCAATCCCGTTCCGGTGCCATGAGCGGGTTCATCCGCACGGTGACGGGCGACATCGACCCGTCGGAGCTGGGGCGGACGAACTACCATGAGCACCTGTTCCAGGTGTCGCCTCTGCTGCCCGGCGACGACCTCGACGACGAGGCCGCGAGCGGCGACGAGGCGGCGGAGCTGCGCGCCTCGGGGTTCGACGCGATGGTGGATGCCACGCCGCTGGGTCTCGGCCGCCGGCCCGACGCCATCCGCCGGATCTCCGAGCGCACCGGGCTGCGGGTCGTGATGACGACCGGCGTGCACCGGCGGGAGCACTACTCGGAGGGGCACCCACTGCTGGAGGCGGATGCTGCAACGTTGGCGGCAGCGTTCCTGCGCGACCTGACGGAGGGCGCCGGCGAGTTCGGGGCCGCTGGCGAGGCGGGCGTGCGGGCGGGGGTCCTGAAAGCGGGGCTCGGGTACTGGCGCATCGACCCCGCCGCGCACCGCGTGATCGAGGCCATCGGCGAGGCGCATGCCGCCACCGGCGCCCCGGTGATGGTGCACCTCGAGCACGGCACCGCGGCGTTCGAGGCGCTCGAGGCGCTGGCTGCCGTCGGCGTCGCCGCCGATCGGGTCGCGCTCGCGCACATCGATCGCAATCCCGATCCCGGCCTGCACGCCGAACTGGCAGCGGCGGGCGCCTTTCTCGGTTACGACGGCGCCGCGCGCGCCAAGGACTGGCCCGACTCTGTGCTGATCGACTGCCTGCTCGCCACCGCCGACGCGGGCGGCCGCGACCGGATCCTGCTGGGAGGCGACGTCGCGCGGCGCACCCGCTACCGTGCCTACGGCGGTATACCCGGCCTGCGCTACCTCGGCGAGCGCTTC
>JAPSKJ010000035.1 GCA_031177735.1 Nocardioides sp. | reverse complement strand
CCGACGTTGCGCCGGATCCCGCCGGGGATCTCCCGGAACAGCGGCAGCAGCAGCACGACCAGCGGCAGGGCGACCACGAAGTACTGCTTGGAGACGAAGAGCAGCCCCAGCGCGACGGCGGCCCACGGGCTGCGGCGCAGCAGCAGGGCCACGCTGAGGCCGAGCAGGCCGACGCTCAGCGGCTCGGTCCACGCCACGCCGATCACGTAGACCACGCCCGGCAGGATGGCCAGCAGCCACGGTGAGACCACCCGCGGCCGGGCCTCGGTGCGGTGCTGGGCGAAGAGGAGTGCCGCGACCGCGACGGCGATGGCCGCGGTCAGGGCGAGGCGCAGGTCGCCGAGCAGCACGGCCGGTGCGAAGAGCAGCGCTGCCACCGGCAGGTAGGGGTAGCCCACCTGGAGGACGCCGTCGACGACCATGCCGGGTCCGTAGACCACCGCGCTGTACTCCGGGGAGTACGGGCTGGTGAAGACCACCTCGTAGGGGTTGCGCCCGTGCAGGATCGCCTCGCCCGCCTCGCGGTTGAAGATCGTCACGTCGCTCAGTGCATCGGGGTAGAGCGAGGCGACCCAGGTGCCGTAGCCGAGGAAGAGCACGACCAGGGAGGCGGTCACCGGCCACGGCAGCCACCGGGACGCCGTGGCGGCCACCCCCACGGCCGCCACCATGCACCCGACCAGCCACAGCGGCCGTGCGCCGAGCAGGTCCTGGCCGGTCTCCCAGACCCGGCCCTGCGACATCCAGTCGGCGCCGTAGACGTTGGTCCACACCGACATGCCGACGAACCCCACCAGCGCCAGCCAGGTGACCACACGCGGGAGGCGGGCCCCGGCCAGGATCGCGACGAACGCGACCGGCACCGCGACGACGACCGCCCGCAGCACGGTGTCGGGCTGCCAGCGTGCGAAGCCGGCGAACCCGACCAGTGACGCGGCCAGGAGCAGCAGGGCCGGAGCGGCCTCGTCGGCGGCGGCCAGGAGCCGGACGCGCGACATCAGGCGACCAGTGCGGTGCCGTCCGCTGCGGCGTCGCCGCTGCGCTTGAGCATGTAGACGAGCTGGTAGCCGAACATCCGCGGGAAGACCCGGACGAGCACCCGGTCGACGAAGGAGGCCACCTTGACCAGGGGCGCCAGGCCGGGCCGGGCGAGCACCTCCCACGGCGTGCCCACCGCGCTGCGTCGCTCGATCTCGTAGCCGTGCCTCTTCACCAGCCTCTCCAGGCTGCGGCGGGTGAAGAAGCGGAGGTGACCCTCGTCGAGGGGTCCGCGGGGGTCGTAGTCGAACAGGCCGGCCGCGATCTTGAAGCGGGGATACCAGTGCGAGATGTTCGGCACCGAGACCAGCAGGCGGCCGCCCGGTGCGAGCCGCTGGGCCAGGTCGTCGAGCAGGCGGCCGGGGTCGACGAGGTGCTCGATGACGTCGGCGGCGACGATCGTGTCGAAGCGCTCCCCGGCCAGCGGGAGGCCGTCGTTGAGGTCGGCCCGGTGGAACTCGTCGACACGGGTCCGCACGCCGTCGTGCTCGACCACGTCCACACCGGTGACCCGGTGGCCGTGCCGCCGCAGGACGGAGCCGAACGCGCCGTCGGAGCAGCCGACGTCGAGCACCGATCCCGGGGGCCGCTGCGCGCACCACTCCTCGAGGGTCGCGTGCGAGGTGCCGGACCGGTGCTTGACGGCGTACGGACGCTCAGGCCCCCAGCTGTCGTCGAAGACCACCGAGCGCGGCGTCCGGTGCTGGAGCCGGTCGCGCACCACGTCGACCACGACGTCGCGGGCGTAGGCCATGCCGTTGACGTAGCAGATCTCGTCGCCGTAGTAGGTCGGGATCGGCACCTCGTGGATCCGCTTCCCGGCGCGGGCCAGCGCGAGGATGATCTCGGTGTCGAAGTCGAACCCGTCGCTGAACCGCTCCACGCCGATCTCGGCCAGCGCGTCCAGCCGGTAGGCCCGGTAGCCGGAGTGCCATTCGGACAGCCGCAGGCCGGTCACGCCGTTCTGGAAGGTGGTCAGGACCCGGTTGCCGACGAACTTGTACAGCGGCATGCCGCCCTCGAGCGCGTCGCGTGGCCGCATCATCCGCGAGCCGAACACCGCGTCGGCCTCACCGCGCGCGAGCGGGCCGACGAGGTCCTCGATCGCCTCGGGTGCGTACTGGCCGTCACCGTGGAGCAGCACCACCACGTCGAAGCCGTTCTCGCGGGCCCAGCGGTAGCCGTGCTTCTGGTTGCCGCCGTAGCCGAGGTTGCGCTCGTGCCGGACCACGGTGATCGGGAGTGCGGAGGTGGAGCGGTAGCGCGTCGCCACGTCGAAGGTGTCGTCGGCACTGTGGTCGTCGTTGATCAGCACCGCGCCGACGTGCGAGGCGAAGTCGGCGGGTAGACGATCCAGGGTCGCCGCGAGGGTGGTCGCCGCGTTGTAGGCGACGACGAGCACGCAGATCCGTGGCGCCGGGGCGGGATGCACGGACCCAAACTATGCCGTCGGAGGTCGCGGAGGGTCGGAGTTGTCGGCGAAACACGGTCAGCCGCGGTCGAGCTCGAGGTCCTCCGGCGTGTGCAGCCGCACCAGCAGCCGGTTGGTCTGCGCCGGCACCCGCGCAGGCGTGAGCAGGCTGCCGCCCACCATGACGGCGAAGGCCAGCGGCACCGACCAGGCGGCCGGCTGGCCGAGCAGCACGCTGGGCCAGCCCCCGGTCTGCCACCCGCCCAGGGTCCAGGCCACGGCCGTGCCGGAGCCGACGAAGCCGGCGAGCAGCCCGGCGGTGGCGCCGACGTCGGTGAGCCGCCGCCACCAGATGCCGAGGACCAGGAGCGGGCAGAACGTGGAGGCGGCGACGGCGAAGGCCAGCCCGACCGCCCGCGCGACGCCGACGTTGGGCATCAGCACGGCCGCGACGAAGGGCACCGTCACGGCGATCACGGCCGCGACCCGGAAAGCGGTCACCCCGTCGAGCCTGCGCCCGCCCCAGGGCCGCCCGACCAGGTCCTGGCTCAGCACGCCCGACACCGCGATCGCCAGCCCGGAGGAGGTGGACAAGAACGCGGCGAACGCCCCGGCGACGACCAGCCCGGTGAGCACGTCACCCACCGCGCCGTCGAGCATCAGGCGCGGCAGCTCGATGACGAGGGTGTCGGCACTGTGCGGGTCGGCACCGTAGATCCGCCCGAGCGCGCCGAAGACCGGCGGGAACAGGTAGAACGCGCCGAGCAGCATCAGCACCACCAGGGTGGTGTGACGGGCGGCGCGGCCGTCGGGGTTGGTGTAGAACCGCACCCCCACGTGCGGCAGACCCATGGTGCCGAGGAAGGTCGCGAGGATCAGGGAGTAGGTGAGGTAGAGGCCCTGGGGCCCGCCGGAAGCGAGCGGCAGCGACCACTCCTCACCCATCGGCGGGCGGGGAGCGCCGTCACCGGCCCAGACGACCACCAGCACGGCGGCGGGCACCAGCAGGGCGGTCAGCTTCAGCCAGTACTGGAAGGCCTGCACGAAGGTCACCGATCGCATCCCGCCGGAGGTGACGTTGGCGAGCACGACCACGGCGACCAGCACCGGCCCTACCCAGGTGGGCGCCCCGACGATCGAGCGCAGGGTGATCCCGGCGCCCTGCAGCTGCGGCATGAGATAGAGCCACCCGATCGTGACCACGAGCGTGGAGCACAGCGCACGCACGGAGCGCGAGCCGAGCCGTGCCTCGGCGAAGTCGGGCAGCGTGTAGGCGCCCGAGCGGCGCAGCGGTGCGGCCACCAGCACCAGCAGCACCAGGTAGCCCGCGGTCCAGCCGATGGGATACCAGAGCATCTCCGCCCCGAGGGTGAGCACCAGGCCGGCGATGCCGAGGAACGACGCCGCCGAGAGGTACTCGCCGCCGATGGCGCTCGCGTTGAGCCGCGCGTTGACCGCCCGGGAGGCGACGAAGAAGTCCGACGTCGTCCGGCTGAAGCGCAGACCCCACGTGCCGATGGTCAGCGTCGCGATCGTGACGAGCGCGACCGCGATGATCCCGGGCGCGGCATCCAGGCTCACTCCTCACCCCCGGTCGGGTCGCGGTGGGTGAGCAGCTCGGCGAAGGTGGCCTCGTTCTGCTCCGCGCGGCGGATGTAGTGCCAGCCGAGGAGCACCAGGAAGGGGTAGACCGCGACCCCGAGCAGCAGCCACGACAGCGGCAGGCCGGCCACCGTCACCTCGCCCAGGGCGGGGACCAGGTGGAAGAGCAGCGGCAGTCCACCCACGCCGACCGCGAGCACCAGCAGGACCCGCAGCGCCAGGCCGAGCTGGGCCCGCAGCAGTGAGCCGAGGTAGACCTCGCCCAACCGGGTGCCGGCGTCGATGTCGGCCGCCCGCGTCACCGCGGTACGCCGCCGCGGCGGGCCGGTCACGCGCACCCGCTGCGGCGGGCCGCCGCCGTGGGGGGTGCTGCCGGTGGCGTGGTTCACCGCGCGGCACCCGCTCGCCGGGCGAGCAGGTCCTTGAGCTGGCGGGTGTGGCGGCGGGCGACGCTCAGCTCGACGCCGCCCGGGGCGCCGTTCACCACGACCGAGCAGCGGCCGGCGTCGGTGCGCACCTCGGTGACGTGGGCGAGGTTGACCAGCAGCGAACGGTGGATCCGGGCGAAGCCGACCGCGGCCCACTCCTCCTCGAGCTGGGTCAGCGGGGTGCGCACCAGGTGGGAACCCGCGGCGGTGTGCAGCCGGGCGTAGTCGCCCTGTGCCTCCACGTGGGTGATCTCGCTGCGGCGCACGAAGCGGGTCACGCCCCCGAGCTCGACCGGGATCTGCAGGTCCGGCGCGGCCGTGGCCTCGGCGCCGGCCGACCCGCCGACCAGCCGGCTCACCGTCTCGGCGAGCCGGTCGGCCCGCACCGGCTTGAGCACGTAGTCGACCGCCCGCAGGTCGAAGGCCGCCACCGCGTGCTCGTCGTGCGCGGTCACGAACACCACCGGCGGCGGGGTGCGGAAGCGGCCCAGCACCCCCGCGAGCTCCAGTCCGGACAGGGCCGGCATCTGGATGTCGAGGAAGACGGCGTCGTACTCGGTCTCCTGGAGGCGCTGGATCGCCTCGGTCGCCGAGGTGCAGGTCGCCACCGACGCGATCCGGGGGTCCTGGCCGAGCAGGTAGGCCAGCTCGTCGACGGCGGGGGGCTCGTCGTCGACCACGAGCACGCGCATGGGCACGGTCATGCGTGTACCCCCGGGGCGAACTTCGGCACCCGCAGGACCACCTTCGTGCCGGCGCCGGGAGCGGTCTCGACGACCAGGCCGTAGTCGTCGCCGTAGGCGTTGCGCAGCCGGCTGTCGACGTTGCCCAGGCCGACGGAGTCGGAGTCGGTGTCGCCGGCGAGCGCGCGGCGCACCACGTCGGGGTCCTCGCCGATGCCGTCGTCCTCCACCTCGATCTGGCAGGCCTGGCCGAGGTCGGCGGCGGAGATGCGGATCTGACCGCCGTCCTCGGTGTGGGCCAGGCCGTGCCGCACGGCGTTCTCCACCAGCGGCTGCAGGCACAAGAACGGCACCGCGATGGTGAGCACCTCGGGGGCGACCGAGAGCCGCACGCGCAGCCGGTCGCCGAAGCGGGCCTGCTCGAGCAGCAGGTAGCGCTCGACCGAGCGGAGCTCCTCGGCGAGCGTGGTGTACTCCCCGTGCTTGCGGAAGGAGTAGCGGGTGAAGTCGGCGAACTCCAGCAGCAGCTCGCGGGCCCGCTCCGGGTCGGTGCGCACGAAGCTGGCGATGGCGCTGAGCGAGTTGTAGATGAAGTGCGGGCTGATCTGCGCCCGCAGCGCACGCACCTCGGCCTCCATCAGCCGACGCCGGGAGGCGTCGAGCTCGGCCAGCTCGAGCTGGCCGGAGACCCAGTTGGCCACCTCGTCGGAGGCGCGCGCGAGACCGGCGGTGGGGTGGGTGGCGAAGACCTGCAGCGTGCCGACGACGCGCTCCTCCACCACCAGCGGGCTGACCACGGCGTTGCGCACCGGGCAGCCCGGCTGGGCGCACTCCAGGTCGATCCGGTCGTAGAACCGGGTGTTGCCGCGCTCGAGGGTCGCCGCGGCGATCCTGGCGACCTGGTCGGCGTGGTGGGCGCCGACGCCGTCCCAGGCGAGCAGGCCGTCGGTGTCGGTGAGCGCGAGCGCCGGCGACCCGAGCAGGGTGCGCAGGTGCTTGATCGACCGCTCCGCGCTCTCCGCGGTGAGCCCCTCGCGCAGCGCCGGGCTCGCGAGCGAGGCGGTGTGCAGGGTGCGGAAGGTCGCCCGGTCGGCTTCGGTGCCGAGCTGGGTGCGACGCCAGGGTCGGATCATGCAGGCGCTCTCCGGGGCAGGTGACCGGGGCCACAGTAGCGCCGAACCACCCGGTGCGACCCCACCGGGCGCGCGTGGGTGCAAGGCGATCGCAAGCCAACGGCAAGAGCCCGACCCGAGCCTCGCGTCATGGAGATCACCACCCGACGTCGACTCGCCACCCTGGTGGTGGCGCTCGCACTCATCGTCCCGGTCGTTCTTGCGGCGGCCTCCAGCAGCGAGGCCGCCAAGCCGCGGTGTGCCGGGTTCAAGGCCACCATCGTGGGCACCAACAAGTCCGAGAAGATCCGTGGCACCGCCGGGCGCGACGTCATCGTCGCGAAGGGCGGCAAGGACAAGATCAAGGGTCGCGGAGGGCTCGACATCGTCTGCGGTGGCAGCGGCGACGACACCGTCTGGTCGGGTCCGGGCGGTGGCGGGTTCCTGATCGGCGACGAGGGCGACGACACCCTGATCGCACAGGCCGACGGCATCGGCCTCTCCGGCGGCGCGGACGACGACGTGCTGCGGACCAGCCGCGCCGGCACGCTGCTCGACGGCGGTCCCGGCAACGACCGGTTGGAGGGCGGCGACCACGCCGACACCATGCACGGCGGTGACGGGAACGACACTCTGCTGGCCGCCGGTGGTGCGGACGTCGAGGTGCACGGCGGCGCGGGCGACGACACCGTCGACGGTGGCGCCGACAACGACACGCTGCACGGCGACGGTGGCCACGACACGGTGGTCCCCGGGCCGGGCGTGGGCGGGTTCTACTACGGCGACGACGGCAATGACGTGCTGGCCACCGACGACGTCAGCCAGGCGCTCTTCGGCGGGCCCGGCGAGGACCGGCTGACCGCGCGTCACCCCGCGACCCTCCTGGTGGGCGACACCGGCAACGACACCCTGCAGGGCAGCGGCCACGCCGACACCATCGACGCCGGGGACGGCAACGACGTGGCGTCCGCCGGCGCCGGCGACGACGCCAGGATCGAGATGGGTCCCGGCACCGACACCTGCGACGGCGGTGCGGGCCACGACACCTGCGACGGGGGCAGCCCGGGCGGCGCCGCCAACACTCCCGGCGACCCCGACGTGTGCACGGCAGAGGTGCTCGTCTCCTGCCAGGCCGGCGGGCTGCCGGAGCGCTGGCAGGCCACGGTGACCGGTCGTGAGGTGTGGACCAGCGACCACGCCCGGGAGACCTACGACTGGGAGATCACGATGGTCCTCGTGCGCCACGGCGACCCGGCCACGACCGCGATGTGGCGCTACGAGTCGGCCACCGGCAGCTTCTCCGGCAGCGGCACGTCGGATGACTGCTCCTTCACCCACAGCGGTGCGCTCAACCGGGGCTGGAGCGCCGACCTCGGCATCGTGCAGCGCAGCAAGCAGTACTGGCTCGACATCGTGGGCGCCGGCGACGGTCAGCGGACGGTCAGCTGCCCTGATGGCGGCGGCCACACCGACACCGCGTCCTACCAGGCGTGGGGTGCCACCGAGGGCGGCCCGGACACCGTGCCGTGGGACACCTCGCAGCCCGACATCGTCGGCCACTGGGAGGAGGACGGCGAGTTCGAGGACGTCCGCGTCGACTGGGTGATCCGCCCGCTCCAGTGACCCCCGGCGCACGGCCCTCACGGTGAGCCCGTGAGGGCCGTGAGGCCGTGAGGACAAGTTGACGTCGTGGGAACGCCGGCATGGCGCCGGTGTTACCGGCCCTCCCGAGGATGAGGCACATCCAGACCCCGTCGATGGGCCACCCACGCGCCCGAGGAGTCCTCATGTCCCTGACGAGCAAGCAGACCGGCGCCGCCCCCACCGCCGCGGTGGCCACCCCCGGCTCCCTCGCACCGGGAGCCGAAGCGCGGCGTACGAAGCGATGGATCCACGACTGGCGACCCGAGGACCCCGACTTCTGGGAGTCCACCGGCAAGCCGATCGCCCGCCGCAACCTGATCTGGTCGATCTTCGCCGAGCACCTCGGCTTCTCGGTGTGGCTGATCTGGAGCGTCTCCTCGGCGTTCCTGCTGCAGATGGGCTTCGACTTCAGCGCCCAGCAGCTGTTCTTCCTCGTCGCGATCCCCAACCTGGTCGGCTCGCTGCTGCGGGTGCCCTACACCTTCGCCGTGCCGAAGTTCGGAGGCCGCAACTGGACCATGGTGAGCGCCGCGCTGCTGCTCGTCCCCACGCTGGGCTTCGCGTACGCCGTCACCAACCCGGCGACGCCGTACTGGCTGTTCTGCGTGATCGCTGCGACGGCCGGCCTCGGCGGCGGCAACTTCGCCTCGTCGATGGCCAACATCAACTTCTTCTACCCGGCGGCCAAGAAGGGCGCCGCGCTCGGGCTCAACGCCGCGGGCGGCAACCTCGGGGTCGCGCTGATCCAGTTCCTGCTGCCGGTCATCGTCGGCGGGGCCGGCATCTTCGGGATGGTGCAGGCCAGCGAAGGTGGCATCCACCTGGAGCGGGCGGCGTTCGTCTACGCCGGCCTGGCGGTGGTGGCCACCGTGGCGGCGTACTTCTTGATGGACAACCTGGCGGGGGTCGAGTCGCACCCCAGGGAGCAGCTCGCCGTCATCAAGCACCGCCCGGTGCAGGTGATGTCGTTCCTCTACATCGGCACCTTCGGCTCCTTCATCGGCTTCTCCGCCGCGATGCCGCTGCTGATCAAGCTCAACTTCTGGCGCCAGCCGGTGCCGGAGGTGGCCGGGATCGGCATCAACTTCGCCTACTACGCCTTCCTCGGCGCGCTGGTCGGCTCGATGGCCCGCCCGCTCGGCGGATGGCTCGCCGACCGGTTCGGCGGCACCCGGATCACCATGCTCGCCTTCGCCGGCATGATCGCCGGCACGCTGGGCGTGCTGTTCACGCTCGGTCGGCTCACCCAGCTGCCCCCGGCGCCCACGCCGGAGGCGCTCGCGGCGATCAAGGCCGACCCGGCGGCGTTCGACTTCCCCACCGAGGTGGTGACGGCGGTCGACGCGAACTCCGACCTGTTCTGGCTGTTCCTGGCCATGTTCATGGTGATCTTCGCGTTCAGCGGGATCGGCAACGGCTCGACCTACAAGATGATCCCGGCGATCTTCCGCCGCGACGCCGTGGCCGACACCGCCGAGGGCACCCCCGAGCGCGAGCTCGCCCTGCTCGAGGGCGGCAAGCGGTCATCGGCCGCGGTCGGCATCATCGGCGCGATCGGGGCGATCGGCGGCTTCCTGATCCCGATCGCGTTCAACAGCCCGTGGGTCAGCGACCCGCTGGCCGCCACCAAGAGCGCGATGACGATCTTCACGGTGTTCTACGTGATCTGCCTGGCGGTCACCTGGCTGGTGTTCTCCCGCCGATCGGGCTCGCGCTACACCGGCCTGTGAGGCGCGCGGTGCACCGGAGCCCGGGCGCCGGTGCACCCGCGCCTCGGTCAGATGACGCCGAGGGCGAGCATCGCGTCCGCCACCTGGATGAAGCCGGCGATGTTGGCGCCCGCCACGTAGTTGCCGGGTGCGCCGTACTCCTCGGCCGTCTCCAGACAGCGCTGGTGGATCCCGACCATGATCTCCTCGAGCCGCTCCTCGGTGTGGACGAACGACCAGGAGTCACGCGACGCGTTCTGCTGCATCTCCAGCGCGCTGGTCGCCACGCCACCGGCGTTGGCCGCCTTGCCGGGGGCGAAGGCGACGCCCGCCTGGGAGAGGACCCGGACCGCATCCGGGGTGCACGGCATGTTGGCCCCCTCCGCCACCACCGTGCAGCCGTTGCGGACCAGCGTCGCCGCGGCGTCGCCGTCGAGCTCGTTCTGCGTCGCGCACGGGAGCGCGATGTCGCACGGCACGTCCCACACCGACCCGCCGGCGATGAACCTGGCCGGAGCGCCGCGCTCCTCGGCGTACACCGAGATCCGCTCGCGTCGGACCTCCTTGACCTCCTTGAGCAGATCGAGGTCCAGGCCGTCCTGGTCGACCACGTATCCCGAGGAGTCGGAGCAGGCGACCACGGTGGCTCCGAGCGCAGCGGCCTTCTCGGCGGCGTAGATCGCGACGTTGCCGGAGCCCGACACGACCACGGTCTTCCCCTCGAACGAGGTGCCCCGCGACTTCAGGATCTCGCTGGCGAAGAACACGGTGCCGTAGCCGGTGGCCTCGGTCCGGACCAGCGAGCCGCCCCAACCGATGCCCTTGCCGGTCAGCACACCCGACTCGTAGCGGTTGGTGATCCGCTTGTACTGCCCGAACATGTAGCCGATCTCGCGACCGCCGACGCCGATGTCGCCGGCCGGGACGTCGGTGTACTCGCCGATGTGACGGTAGAGCTCGGTCATGAAGGACTGGCAGAACCGCATCACCTCGGCGTCGCTGCGACCCTTGGGGTCGAAGTCGGAGCCGCCCTTGCCGCCACCGATCGGCATGCCGGTGAGCGCGTTCTTGAAGATCTGCTCGAACCCGAGGAACTTCACGATGCCGAGGTAGACCGACGGGTGGAAGCGCAGGCCACCCTTGTAGGGGCCGAGCGCGGAGTTGAACTCGACGCGGAAGCCGCGGTTGAGCTGCACGCGGCCGGCGTCGTCGACCCACGGCACCCGGAAGATGATCTGCCGCTCGGGCTCGCAGATCCGCCGGATGATCTCGGCGTCGGTGTACTCCGGGTGCCGACGGACCACCGGGTCGAGGCTCTCGAGCAGCTCCTTGGTCGCCTGGTGGAACTCGGCCTCACCGGGATTGCGGGCCAGGATCTCCTCGAAGATCGGCTGCAGCGTGGGATTGAGCGTGGTCACGCGGGGCCTCCTAGGCGTGCCGGGGGGTTCAGGGCCGAGCAGGGCGTGGTCGCCCTGGCCCGACCATGCTCCCGTACCCGCCACGCCGTTCCCCAGCCGGGTTGTGAGGTTGTGAGGATCTGTTGACCTGCACCGAACGGTTCGTGCCCCGTCGTGTGACAGCGGCGTAGCACCCTCGTCGACGATGACCGAGACCCACTGCCCCTACTGCAGCCTCCAGTGCGGCATGACGCTGAACCGCAGCGGCCGGACGCTGGAGGTGCAGGCGCGTGCGCTGCCGAGGAACGTGCACAGCCCGAGCGAGGAGGGCGCGCTGTGCCGCAAGGGGTGGACCGCCGCCGGGTTGCGGGGCCACCGCGAGCGGATCACCACGCCGATGGTCCGCGACCGGGCGAGCGGGGCCTGGCGGGCGGTGGAGTGGGACGACGCGCTCGACCTGGTCGCTGGCCGCCTCGCCGCGCTGCGCGAGGCCCACGGGCCGGACGTCAACGCGGTGTTCGGCGGTGGTGGCCTGACCAACGAGAAGGCCTACCAGCTGGGCAAGTTCGCCCGGATCGCGCTGCGCACCTCGCAGATCGACTACAACGGCCGCTGGTGCATGAGCTCCGCGGCCAGCGCGGGCAACCAGGCCTTCGGCATCGACCGCGGACTGCCGTTCCCGCTGGCCGACATCGAGCAGACCGACGTGGTCGTGCTGGTGGGGTCCAACCTCGCCGAGACGATGCCGCCCGCGGCGCGCCACCTCGACCGGCTCCGCGAGCGCGGCGGCCGCGTGGTGGTGATCGACCCGCGGCGTACCGCCACCGCCGAGCGCGCCGACCTGTTCCTGCAGCCGGTGCCCGGCACCGACCTCCCCATCGCGCTGGGGGTGCTGCACCTGCTCGACGCGGCGGGTGCCGTCGACGAGGAGTACGTCGCCGCCCGCACCAGCGGCTTCGAGCAGGTGCGCCAGAGCGTGACCGGGTGGTGGCCCGAGCGGGTGGAGCGGGTCACCGGCGTCACCGCCACCGAGCTGCGCGAGCTGGCCGACCTGCTGGCCGGTGCCGAGCGGGTCATGGTGCTCACCGCGCGCGGCGCCGAGCAGCACAGCCAGGGCACCGCCACCGTGCTCGCCTGGATCAACGTGGCGCTCGCGCTCGGCATGCCGGGCAAGCCGTTCGCCGGCTACGGCTGCCTGACCGGCCAGGGCAACGGCCAGGGTGGCCGCGAGCACGGGCAGAAGGCCGACCAGCTGCCGGGCTACCGGATGATCGACGACCCTGCGGCCCGCGCGCACGTGGCCGCGGTGTGGGGCGTGGAGCCGGAGGTCATCCCGGGCAAGGGTCGCTCGGCCTACGAGCTGCTCGACGCGCTCGGCACGCCCGAGGGTCCGCGGAGCCTGCTGGTCTTCGGCTCCAACATCGTCGTCTCGGCGCCCAACGCACGGCACGTGACCGAGCGGCTGGAGTCGCTCGACCTGCTGGTCGTGTGCGACCTGGTGATGAGCGAGACCGCGGCCATCGCCGACGTGGTCCTGCCGATCACCCAGTGGGCCGAGGAGTCGGGCACGATGACGAACCTCGAGGGCCGGGTCATCCTGCGCCAGCGCGCGGTCACCCCGCCCGAGGGCGTGCGCAGCGACCTCGACGTCATCGCCGGCCTGGCCGAGCGGCTCGGCGCGCCGGGGGTGTGGAGCACCGAGCCGGAGGAGGTCTTCGGAGAGCTGCGCCGCGCCACCGCGGGCAGCCGGGCCGACTACGGCGGCATCACCTACGACCGGATCCGCGCGGAGGACGGGGTCTTCTGGCCGTGCCCGGACCTCGCCCACCCCGGCACCCCGCGGCTGTTCGCCGAGGCGTTCGCGACCCCCGACGGCCGTGCCCGCGCGGTCGCCGTCGACCACGCCGGTGCGGCGGAGGAGCCGTCGGCGGCGTACCCCCTCCACCTGACCACGGGCCGCGTCCTGGCGCAGTACCAGTCCGGCGCCCAGACCCGCCGGATCAAGGACCTGCCCGACGACGGGCCGTTCGTGGAGATCCACCCGCTGCTCGCCGGCCGGATCGGCGCCGTCGACGGCGACCTGGTCCACGTCGCGACGCCCCGCGGCGAGATGCGGGCGCCGGTGCGGGTCGCCGAGACCATCCGCCCCGACACCGTCTTCGTGCCGTTCCACTGGGTCGGCGCCAACAAGCTGACCAACGACGCCCTCGACCCGTCGTCGCGGATGCCGGAGTTCAAGGTCTGCGCGTGCGCGGTGTCGGTGGCGCCGGCAGCCGGTCGAGCCGCGAGCCAGCAGCGCGGGACCGCGGCGGGAGTGCGCGGATGAGCGAGCGGATCGTCATCGTCGGCAACGGCATGGCGGCGGTGCGCCTGGTGGAGAGCCTGGTGGTGCGGGGTGTGCGCAGCGGCATCACCGTGCTCGGCGAGGAGCGGCACGCGCCGTACAACCGGATCCTGCTCTCCGCCGTCCTGGAGGGCACCCACCGGCCGGAGGCGATCACGCTCCGCTCGCCGGAGTGGTACGCCGCCCACGGGGTCGACCTGCGTCTTGGCACGCGCGTCGTGGACATCCACCGCGCCGAGCGCGAGGTCGAGCTCGCCGACCGAAGCCGGGTGCCCTACGACCGGCTGGTGCTCGCCACCGGCAGCATCCCGACGCTGCCGCCGATCCGCGGGCTGGTGCAGGTCGACGGCCGGCTGCACGAGAAGGTGCACGCCTTCCGCAGCCTCGACGACTGCCAGCGGCTGCTCGAGGCGGTGCCGACCGCCCGGCGTGCGGTGGTGGTGGGCGGCGGTCTGCTCGGCCTGCAGGTCGCCCGCGCGCTGAGCGTGCGCGGCGTCGACACCGAGATCGTGGAGGGCGCCGAGCACCTGCTCCGCAGCCACGTCGATGTAAAGGCGGGCGCGATGCTGGAGCGCTCGCTCAAGCGGCTCGGCACCACCGTCTACACCGGCGCGCGGGCGGTCCGGCTCACCGACGAGGGCCTCCGTCTCGACAACGGCTTCACCCTCGACACCGACCTCGTCGTGCTCACCGCCGGTGGGCGACCCAGCATCAACCTGGCCCGCCGCGCCGCGATCTCGACCCGCCGAGGCATCGTGGTCGACGACCGGCTCGCGTCGGTGGACGACAACCGCATCCACGCCATCGGCGACTGCGCGGAGCACGAGGGCCGCACCACCGGCTTCGTGCCGCCGGCGTGGGAGCAGGCCACGCTGCTGGCCGCCCACCTGACCGGTGCGGACGTGGCCTACCGCGGCCACCGGCTCGTGGCCCGGCTGCGGGCCACCGGGCTCGACGTGGCGGTCCTCGGTGACCCCGCCGAGACGATCGGCGCCCCGGGTGAGGAGGGCGAGATCGACGGTGACGTGGTGGAGGTGGCCAACCCGGTCACCGGCAGCCTGCGCAAGCTGGTCGTGCGCGACGGCGTCATCGTGGCCGCCACCCTGGTCGGCGACCTGTCCCGGATCGGCCTGATCACCCAGGCCTTCGACCGCGGCACGGTGCTCGGCCCGCAGGAGCCCGGCCAGCTGCTGATGGGCTACCCGACCGGCGGCGACGCCACGGCGGACAGCCTGCCCGACGACGCGGAGGTCTGCGCGTGCGCCGGCGTCTCGGCCGGCCGCATCCGCGGCTGCACCTCGCTGGAGGACGTCAGGGAGCGCACCCGCGCCACCACCGGCTGCGGGGGCTGCTCGAGCACCGTCCGCGCGCTGCTGGACTCGCGAGCCCCCGCCGG
>JAPSKJ010000412.1 GCA_031177735.1 Nocardioides sp. | reverse complement strand
GGCGCCACCTCGCACACCAGCACCGCGGGCAGCTTCGCCGACGGCGTCGAGGTGGTGTCGGGCACGCCGGACGACCTCCAGCAGCTCGAGCTCGGCGTCACCAACACCTTCGACCTGACCTCGGTCGCACTGGTCAAGCAGGTGGACGGTGCGGCTGCGGCGTACGCCGCCGGCCGGCAGTACACCGTCGCGGTCACCTGCGTCCTGCCCCAGGACGGCACGATGACGCCGCTGGTCACCGCGAAGCCGTTCCAGGTGAGCGCCGGCCAGACCATCACGGTGCCCGACCTCCCGGTCGGAGCGCAGTGCTGGGCTCAGGAGACCGACACGGGCGGCGCCACCACGACGACCGTGAGCCACCCCAGCGCGGCGCAGCCGCTGACGGCCACCGCCACCGGCACCGACCGGATCACGGTGAGCAACACGTTCGCTGCCGGGACACTGACGGTGAAGAAGAAGGTGGTCGGCGGTCCGGCCGGTCCCTACTCCTTCCAGCTCCAGTGCACCACCGCCCTCGGGCCGGTCGCGCTCGCTGCTGGGGACGCGGCGTTCAAGCTGCGCGCCGGTCGCACCCGCACCATCTCGGTGCCGCTGGGCGCTGCCTGCGAGGTGAAGGAGGTCCGCGTGCCGAAGGCCGCCAAGGCCTCCTACCAGGACACCACCGGGACGGGGCGCGCCAAGCGGGACGGCCGCGTCGTGGTCAGCCCCAAGGCGTCGGTGACCGTGACCAACACCTTCGCGGAGGGCGGCGCGGTCGGCGGTGCCGGCGCAGGTGACGACCGGGGCGTCCGGGGCGGCGGCGTGAGCCTGCCGAACACCGGTGGACCGTCGGGTTGGCTGCTCGGTGCCGGCCTCGCGCTCCTGCTCGCCGGCGCCGGCGCGCTGCTCGTGGCAAGGCGGCGACGCAGCTAGGCCATCCGGCCGATCCCGAGCGGGGACGCGACTGATCGGCTCGATCCGCGAGGTGCAGCAACAGCCCGCCCGGGCCCACCGTCAGGTGGCCCGGGCGGGCTGTTCGCATGGGGCGCCGGCAAGGTCGCGATCGCGGGCGTCACCGACCCGGCCGTGTTCCTGCTCCCGCGACCCGGCACCATGTCGATCGGCGCCCACGCGGTGCGCCGCATCCCGTGTGCCGCCCCGAGGAGGCAACCATGATCGACCTCGCCGCAGCGTCCGCCGACAGCGCGACCGCCCACTACACCGAGCTGCACAGGTCCGCCGACCTCAGCGTCGGGAGCTACCTGATCCCGGCCGGTGCCACCGACCCCCAGTCGCCGCACACCGAGGACGAGGTCTACGTCGTGCTCGCCGGCCGCGCCCGTCTGGTCGGTCCCGAGGCCAGCGTCCCGGTGGGGCCGGGCAGCGTGGTGTTCGTGGCCGCCGGGGAGGAGCACCGCTTCGTCGACGTCGAGGAGGACCTGCACGTGACGGTCGTCTTCGGGCCCGCGGAGCACACCCGGCGGGCCGAGCGATGACCACCACGACATCGCAGACGACGGCCTTCTGGCAGGCCGCGGAGACCTTCGCCGACCTCTGCGACCGGATCCCCGACGGCCGGTGGGACCGTCCCGCACTCGGGGAGTGGGACGTGCGGGCGCTCGTCGGTCACACCCTGCGGGCGGTCACCACGGTCGCGTCGTACCTCGCCCAGCCGGCGCCCGCAGGCGTCGACTGCGGCAGCCCGGGTGAGTACTTCGCCCTCGCCCGCTCCATCCCCGGCGCGGACGACCGCGCCGTCGCCGAGCGCGGCCTCCAGGCCGGCCGCGACCTGGGTGCGGACCCGGTCGCCACCGTGCACGCCGCCGTCGCGCGCACCCGGCAGGCGCTCGCCGCCGTCGGCGACCAGGACCCGGTCGTCGTCACCGTCGTCGGCGGCATGCGGCTGAGCAACTACCTGCCCACGCGCACGTTCGAGCTGCTCGCGCACAGCCTCGACCTGGCCGCCGCGACGGACCTCCCGATCCAGCCGCCGGCCGAGGTGGTCGAGTCGGCGGTCCAGACCGCAGCCGCCGCCGCGGCCCGCCTCGGCGACGGCGTCGCGGTCTTCCGCCACCTGATCGGACGCCCGGGCGGGGCTTATCGACCGCTGTTCGGCTGATCCGCCACTCCCCCACGTCGGTCATCCTCGGGCCGCACGACCACCATCTCGCCCCTGGTGGCGGAACGAGGTGGCAGGGGCCGCCGCTAGGAGGCCCGCGCCGAGACCACGGCGACCAGGGTGAGCGCGGCGGCCACCAGCGCCGCGGCCCGGAAGCTGTCGAGGGTCCCGGCCAGCAGCGCACCGGCGAACGGGGCGACGGCGATCCCGAGGGCGACCGGCCGCTGGAAGGCACCGTTCAGCTCCCCGAACGCCGTGCGGCCCCAGCGGTCCGCGATCCCGAGCGTGGTGGTGAGCGTGTGGGCCCCGCGCACGGCACCCGCCAGCAGGGCCGCAGCCACCAGGCCGGCCGTCCCGGGTGCCACCGCCAGAGCCGCCATGACCAGTGCCGCGGCGATGACCAGGGTGGTGGTGCGCTGCCGTGCATCGCCGATCCGGGCCAGCGGAAGGTAGGCGAGCCGCCCGAGGACCTGCCCGGCGCCGACGAGCCCGAACGCCATGGCGGCCGTCGCGTAGGAGTGGCCGAGCTCGCGCGCGAGCGGCACCAGGTTCAGCGTCAC
>JAPSKJ010000411.1 GCA_031177735.1 Nocardioides sp. | reverse complement strand
GTCGACGAGGCAGGAGTAGACCTCCTCCATGTCGAAGTGGGGGCCGGTGAGCCCCCACTCCGTGCGGGCGTCGTCCGAGCGCCCGATCCACAGCCCCTTGCGGGTCCCGATCATCAGCACCGTCGTCATGGTCCCTACCCTGGCCCCGTGCCACCCGCCCTGTCAGCCCTCCCGCGGGACAATCCTCGATGAACGCACCGCAGGTGGTCGGGCTCCGCACCGCGATCGGACTCGTGCTGATCGGGATCTTGTCGGTGCAGTTCGGCGCGGGCCTGGCCAAGAGCCTGTTCGACGACGTCTCCCCCACCACGATCGTGTGGCTGCGCCTGGCGACCAGCGCCGCGGTGCTCCTGCTCCTGGCCCGCCCCTCCTTCCGCGGCCGCGGCCGCACCGACTGGCTGGTGGTGCTGGGCTTCGGCGCCTCGCTCGGGCTGATGAACTGGGCGATCTACCAGTCCTTCGCCCGCATCCCGCTCGGGATCGCGGTCACCATCGAGTTCGTCGGCCCACTCGCGGTCGCGGTGCTGGGATCGCGCCGGGCCCGGGACCTGGTCTGGGTGGGCCTCGCGGCCGGCGGCGTACTCCTGCTGGGAGCCGAGCGTGCCGACCTCGACCTGGTCGGGGTGGCCTTCGCCCTGCTCGCCGGGGCAGCCTGGGCGGCCTACATCCTGCTCAGCTCACACACCGGTCGCCGGTGGGACGGCCTCGACGGGCTCGCCGTCGCAGCGCTCGTGGCGGTGGTGCTGATGAGCCCGCTCACGCTCGGGGGGTACGCCGACGAGCTGGCCTCCCCGCAGATCTGGCTGGTCGGCGCGGCCGTCGGTGTGCTGAGCTCGGTGATCCCCTACAGCGCCGAGCTGATCGCCCTGCGCCGGCTCGCCCCCGCGGTGTTCGGCATCTTGATGAGCCTGGAGCCCGCCGCCGCCGCGCTGGCCGGTGCGCTGGTGCTCGGCGAGCTGCTCACCCCCGTGCAGTGGGCGGCGATGGCCTGCGTGGTGGCCGCCAGCGTGGGAGCGACCCGCACCGCCTCCTCGCGGCCGGCTGCTCCCGCGCCCGACTGAGCGGCTCACCGGATTTCACCTGCTCGTCACACGCGGGTGCTGACTCGCGGGGTGAAGACGCGTACGTTCGAACACGACGGCCCGACCGCGTCGCCCCTCGGAGGAGATGAAGTGTCGCTCACCCCCACGCCGCAGCTCGTCTACCGCGCCGTCTCGCGCTGGGCCGTGGAGTCCCAGGCCCGGGCACGGCGCAACGCGATGGTCGCGATGACCGTCTTGTCGGAGCGCCGCGCCGAGCGCGAGGACGTCGAGGAGTACTTCCGCGACGCCGACGCCCGCGGAGAAGGTGCTGCGGGCATCGCCGTGCCGCGCCCGCGGGCCTCCGGCGACACCTGAGGTCGGGCACAGATCTGGCGGCGGTGCCCTCCGGGCGTCTGTTGGACCCTCGGCGTAGACCCCTACCGGTCGGCGTCGTGCCGCAGCAGCCGCCAGCCACCGGCGACGAGCGCCGCCACCGCCCACGCCGCCATGGTGACCCGCGCCGCCGTCGCGGTCAGGCCGGGGAACGGCTCACCGTCGACCATCAGATGCAGGGCGCCGGCCCCCGGGAGCAGCTCGGCGAGGGTCTCGGCCCAGTCGAAGCCGAAGTTCCACAGCATCGTCAGCAGGAGCGGCAGCACCAGCATCAGGCCGATCACGCTCACCAGCCCACCGGCGGTGCTGCGCAGCGCCAGGCCCAGCCCGACGGCGAGCGCCGAGCCGGCGACGTACACGAAGGCGACCGTGCCGAGGATCCGGAGGCCCTCGTCGGCCGGGAGCCCCAGGTGCGGCGTGATCGCCCAGCCGGCCAGGCTGGCAGCGGCGACGGCGAGCACACCGATGCCGCTGGTCGTCGCGACGATGACCGCTGCCCGGGCGGTGAGGAGGATCTCCCGCCGCGGGGTCCACTGCAGGGTCGGCACGATGCCGCCGGTGCCGTGGTCAGCGGTGGCGTTCACCAGCGCCGCGGCGACGATCACGAACATGCCGAGCGTGCCGGAGAACTGCCCGACGATCCAGGCCTGGCCGTCCGGGGCCTCCCCCGGGTTGCCGGCGAGGTCCACAGACAGGACGGTGCCCATGCCGACCACCACGACGGCGATCGCGAGGGTGAACCACCAGGAGGAGCGGACCGACCAGATCCGGCTCCACTCGGCGCCCGCGGTGCGGGCCAGCACCACCGTGCTCAGCGCCGTGCTCATCGCTGAGCTCGCTCCGCGTGAACCGGCTCCGCGCCGTGGCTGTGGTGCTCCACGCTGTCCTCGGTGAGCCGCAGGTAGGCCTGCTCCAGGGACTGCTGCACCTCCGCGAGGTGGTGCACGGGCGCGCCGATCCGATGGGCGAGGTCACCGACCTCGGCAGCGGTCAGCCCTTCGATCTCGACCTCGTCGGCGCCGGTGCGCTCGACCGAGGTCGCGCGCGCAGCGAGCGCGCGGGTCAGCGTCTCGGGGGCGGGTGTCCGGACGCGGACCCGGTGCCCGCCGAGCGCACCGAGGATCTCTCCCACCGTCGCATCGGCGATCAGCCGCCCGCGGCCGATGATGATGATCCGGTCGGCGATCAGCTGCATCTCGCTCATCAGGTGGCTGGAGACCAGCACCGTGCGGCCCTCGTCGGCGAACCCGCGCA
>JAPSKJ010000034.1 GCA_031177735.1 Nocardioides sp. | reverse complement strand
GCGCCCCGACCGCGTGGACGCCCCAGAGACGGGGACTCCACCAGGCTGCGGCTGACACGGATCCAGGGTACGTGCCGCGGCTTGGCCAGCGGCCACCGGCGGCGCTCACAGAGAGGGGGCCACGCCGTCCCGATAGACCGCGCTGCCTCGATGACGTGGTGGAGCCGGTCGAGCCCGCAGGATCAGGGTGCGCACACCGCGAACGGCAGCTGCCGCCGCAGGGCGAGGTCGGCCGCCCGCACCGGGTCGACGAGGTGGAAGCCGATCCTGCCGGTGGACGGATCGGCCACCCCGTCGGTGAGGGCCTGGTCGACGAGCGGCAGCTCACCGACCAGGGCGAGTCGGTCGAACAGGTCGGTGCGCGCCTGGCCCAGCCGGGCCGTGGCGAGGGTGGAGCTGAAGGCGACGGAGTACGCCGCCAGCGGCTGTAGTCGCACGGTGCCGGCGTCGCCGGGCAGGCAGCCGCGCTCGATGTAGGTCGCGCTCGCCTTGTGGCCGACCAGCGACTCCAACTCGGGAAGTCCCGCCCAGTTGGGCTGGTCCGGCGCCGCCACCCCGCTCACGACGAGCCGGTCCTCGGCGCGCACGCTGCCCCCCGCGAGCGGCCCGACGCCCGCCTCGACCGCTCGCCGCACGTCGGACATGTCCACCGTGTCCCGCAGGCGGAGCACCCAACCGCTCGCGCCGCCGGAGAAGGTCGCCTCCCAGGCGACGTCGGCGGCGCCGAACCCGAACTCCTGCGTCAACCGCTCGTCGACCGGTCGCAGCCGGCCGCGGGTGAGCAGCGGGGCACCGGCGTCGGCCGCTTCCCAGAAGTCCGCCCGGTCAGGCGGCGCCGAGGCGCTGGTCACCGAGTCCATGCCGAGCTCGGCGCGCACCTCGTCGAAGTCGGTGACCAGCACGGTCGTGGCGGGCTCCGGCACCAGCGCGAGCACGGCCGCCGACGGCTCACCGCTGCCGTCGTAGGTCACCGGCGGAGCGCTGGCGACGGCCGGCTCCGGCGCGCGCGGTTCAGGTTGCCCGCTGCAGGCGGTCAGGGCGACCAGCCCGGCGGTCATCAGCAGGGCGGCGACCCCTCGAGCGCGCACCCCCGTGACCTGCACGCCGGAAGTCTGCCACGAGCGGGCAGCCCCGCTGGTGCAGACCAGTGGCGGGATTCTGCGCGATATCGAGGACGCGTGGATCGCCCGAGGGCAGAATCGTGCTCGACCCCGCGGTGACCCGAGACGCCGCGGGGTCACTCACGTCCGGGCGGCGGTGGCGTGTCCCCGCTGCGCCGCCCGGGCGTCCGTCGGAGTTCCGCGGACCACCGGGTTCAGGCCCGGACGGGTCGGGCGCCTCACCCCAGCGGCGTCTGCTGATGCAGCACCAGCCGCGGCCCGTCCTCGCCGACGGCGTACACGCTCGACATCGAGGCGCGGTAGACGGTCTCGCCACGCCGGCCGGTGAACCGGTAGACGACCGCGGCAGCCGACGTGCCCACCGGCACCAGCCGCGCATCGGTCATCTCCACCTCGTCCCAACCCGGCGAGTCGTCCATCGCCTCGGCACACCGGTCCAGGTCGAGCGTCATGCCGGGGACGATGAAGAGCGCCTCAGGTGCGCATCGGGCACGGTAGGTCCGGCCGTCGCCCAGCGCCAGCTCGCGCTCCGAGCTGAGCAGGAGGTCCAGTGACAGCACGGCTCCGACGGTAGGGCCGGATCCGCGCGCCGTCGAGACCCGCACGGGCTGGTCAGCCTCGTCCGACGACGTGCGGTGCGACAGGTCGTGGACGCCTGCCCCGAGGTGTGCCGAGCCCCGGCTGGGGTCACTGACTCCCATGACCGACGCCTACGGCATCCAGCAGGACTGGGTGGACGCCGACGACCAGCCGCAGCACGTGGCCGACGAGATCGTGGAAAGGCTGCGCGCCGTCATCGGCGAGCCGCCGCCCGACCTCGACGAGACGGCGCCGGTCGTGACGCGGCCCGGACGACACACGGGACTGCGAGGGACGGTCGTGCTGGAGGACGGCGGACAGCGGGAGCTCGACGACTTGGTGCCCGACGACTTCCCCCTCGGCTACCACCGGCTGCGCGCCGACGACGGGCGCGAGCGTGCGCTCATCGTGTCGCCCGGCCGCTGCTGGGTGCCGCAGCAGCAGCGGTGGGGATGGGCGGTGCAGCTCTACGCCCTGTGGTCGGAGCGGAGCGCGGGGATCGGGGACCTCGCCGACCTGCGCAGGATCCGGGAGTGGACCGAGTCGCTGGGCGGCGGCTTCCTGCTGCTCAACCCGCTGCACGCCGTGGCGCCGGTGGTGCCGCTCGAGGCCAGTCCCTACCTCCCCGCCACGCGCCGGTTCCGCAACCCGGTCTACCTCTCCATCGATGACGTGCCGGGGTGCTCGTTCTCCGGCGAGCGCCCCAGCCCCGGGGTGGTCGACCGCGACACCGCCTGGATGGCGAAGCTGGCCGTCCTGCGTGAGCGGTGGGCGGCCGGGATCGACGACGAGGAGGCGGCCGCCCTGGCGGCGTACCGCCAGGAGGTCGGTCGGCCGCTGGAGGAGTTCGCGACGTGGTGCGTGCTGGTCGCCGAGCACGGGCCCGACTGGCGGGAGTGGCCCGACGAGCTGCGCGACCCGACCAGCGACGCGGTGGCGCGGGTGCGTGCCGAGCGCGCCGACGAAGTCGGGTTCTGGGCCTGGCTCCAGTGCCTGCTCGCCGACCAGCTGGCGACGGCGACCGGCGACTTGACCGTCGTGCAGGACCTGCCGATCGGCGTCTCCGGCGGCGGCGCGGACGCCTGGGTCTGGCAGGAGGTGCTCGCCGGCTCGGTCACGGTGGGCGCTCCCCCCGACGCGCTGAACACGGTGGGTCAGGACTGGGGCTCTCCCCCGTTGGTGCCGTGGCGGCTGCGGGCGCTGGACTACCAGCCGTTCGTCGAATCGGTGCGCGCCACCATCGCGGGAGCGGGCGGGCTGCGCATCGACCACGTGATGGGGCTGTTCCGGTTGTGGTGGATCCCGGAGGGCTCGGCACCCACCGACGGCTGCTACGTCCGCTATCCCGCCGAGGACCTGCTCGACATCGTCTGCCTGGAGTCGCACCGGGCGCAGGCCGTGGTGGTCGGCGAGGACCTCGGCACGGTCGAGGAGGGGGTGCCGGAGGCGCTCGCCGAGCGCGGCATCCTCAGCTACCGGCTGCTGTGGTTCGAGGACGACGAGCCGCAGGACTGGCCCGACCTCGCGCTCGCCGCGGTCACCACCCACGACCTGCCCACGGTGGCGGGGTTGTGGACCGGCACCGACGCCGAGGACCAGCGCGCGAGCACCGACATGCCGGAGGAGGACATCGTCAGCGGCCGGCGGGACCTGCTCGCGCGACTGGTCCGAGGAGGCGTCGAGGAGGGTGCGTCGGTCGAGGAGGCACTCGACGCGGCCTACTCCCAGCTCGGCCGGGCGCCGTCACTGCTGCTGGCCCTGGCGCTCGAGGACGCGGTCGCCGAGGAGCGTCGCCCCAACGTGCCGGGCACCACCGAGCGCGACAACTGGCGGGTGCCGCTGCCCGTGCCGTTGGAGGAGCTGGTCATAGCCGAGCGGCCGCACCGGCTGGCCCGGCTGGTCGGACAAGGCTGGCCGGCGTGAGCGTCGCGGAACGCGCCGAGCCGCCCGACGCCGCCCTCAATGGGGTGGACGCTGCCGCTCACATGTTGAAAGTGTCCGACCATGACGACGCTGCCTCCGGCACACGAGTTCCTCACCTTCATGACCCCGCTCTCCCAGGAGCGAGCCGACCGTCTCATCCGGTTCCTCGCCGCCGACCAAGAGGGCACGGTGGTCGACTTCGGATGCGGCTGGGCGGAGTTGCTCCTCCAAGTGCTTGCGGTTGCACCCTCAGCCACCGGGGTGGGCTACGACCTCGATGAGGACGCGGTCGCCCACGGACGCCGGCTGGCGGACGAGCGGGGCCTCGATCACCGCGTCACCCTCCACGTCGGCGACGCGAAGGACCAACGGGTTTCTGCCAGCGCCGCCATCGCCGTCGGCGCCAGCCAGATCTGGGGGCCGCCCGTGGAGGACAACGAGCCCATCGCCTACCGTGCCGCGCTGACTGCTCTACGGGGAGCGCTTCCGCGAGGGGGCCGGCTGGTGTACGCCGAGGGCATTTGGTCCGCTCCCCCGACATCGAAGGCGATCGCCCCACTGGCCGGCCGCCCTGATGAGTTCGTCTCGCTCCGGGAGCTCCTCCGCATCGCCGTGCGGTGCGGGTTCCAGCCGCAGATCGTCGCAGAGGCGACCCAGGACGAATGGGACGAGTTCGAGAGCGGCTTCTCGGCACGCTTCACCCGGTGGCTCCTCGACCATCCAGACGATTCCGCTGCCGACCAGATCCGCACCCGGGCCGAGGCACAACGAGACGCGTATATCGATGGCTACCGCGGCGTGCTCGGGATGGCCTACTTGGGCCTGGTTGCGGTTTGACCAACACCGGCGCGCCCGACGCCCGCGATGTGCCTGTCGAAACCTGGGGTGTGTTCGGTGGAGCGTAGGGGACTCGAACCCCTAACCCCCTGCTTGCAAAGCAGGTGCGCTACCAATTGCGCCAACGCCCCGGGAGGTGGAGATCAGGACTTCTCGACCGGGTCCGTCGCCTCGGCCCAGAGGGCCTGCTCGGTGCGGCTCTGGTCGAGCTTCCGCTTGGCGACCGCTGCGCCGGCGACGGCGAGGACAGCCAGGACGATCTTCTTCACGCGCATCTCCTTGAAAAAACCCCGGTCCGCTGTCGCGTCCGGGGCTTGTCCGTGGGCCTAGGAGGACTTGAACCTCCGACCCCCACATTATCAGTGTGGTGCTCTAACCGTCTGAGCTATAGGCCCGGGTGGCTGTTGGGTGGAAGCCCCGCGAGCCGAGGATGAACAGTACCGGAGGCGCTGCCAACGAACCAAAACGGGGGTCAGTCCTCGGAGAGGGTGACCTCGACGCCGCCCAGCAGGGCGGCCGCCATGTTGTAGAGGAAGGCGCCGAGAGTCGCCACCGCCGTCATCAAGATGACGTCGACGACGGCGACGACCATGGTGAACCCGAGCACCCGGGAGAGCCCGACGTACTCCTCGACGTCGAAGCTCTGTGCCTCGTCGCCGCCGACGATGTCGCGGACGGTGGAGTTGACCGCCTCCCACACGCCGGCGGCCTCGAGCACCGACCAGACGATGAAGACCGACACGATCGTCACCACGCCGAGTGCGATCGACAGCAGGAACGCCGTCTTCATGACCGACCACGGGTCGACCCGGGTCAGCCTCAGCCGTGCCCGGCGGGGCGCCCGGCCGGTCGTCGGGCGGACCACGGTCGCATTGCGCTCGTGCTCGTCGGCCGCCTCGGCCAGCCGGGTGCGGATCCGCTGGGTCAGCGGACGGACGGCGGTGTCCTCACGACCGCGGTCCGCCACCGGACCGGCGGTCCGCTCGGCGGGGCGCTCCGTCATCAGCCGTCAACTCCATCGCTGTCAGGGGTCGTCTCATCGGACGCGTCGGCCTCGATTGTTGCATCTGCTGCCACCGGAGCCGACTCCTCGGCGCCACCAAGGGCCTGCGCAGCGGGGGCGTCACCGTCGGCCTCCTCGGCCGCCTCGAGCTCCTCCTCCGCCTTCGCCTCGACCGAGCGCGCGACGACGGCCACGGCGTCGCCCTTCTTCGGCGTCACGAACTTCACGCCCATCGTCGAGCGGCCGGTGGGCCGGAAGTCGTCGTTGATGGGGCTGCGGACCACCTGACCGCTCTGGGTGATGGAGAGGACCTCGTCACCGTCCTCGACGATGAAGGCCCCGACCAGGCCGCCGCGGTCCTCGTTGGCCAGGGACATCGCCTTGATGCCCAGGCCGCCGCGGGACTGCAGGCGGTACTCGCTGATCCGGGTGCGCTTGGCGAACCCGCCGTCGGTGATGGTGAAGACGTACTGCGCCTTGACCTCGGAGACCTCGTCGGCCGATGCCTCCACGTCAGGGGTGTCCTCGTTGGCCTCGCTCAGGCCGGCGGCCACCTCCGCGGCCACGTGCGAGGCGCGGATGATCGACATCGACAGCAGCGAGTCACCCTCGCGGAACTTCATGCCGGTCACGCCGCTGGTCGCCCGGCCCATCGGCCGCAGCTGGGTGTCGTCGGCCTTGAACCGGATGGCCTGACCCTTGCGGGAGACCAGCAGGATGTCGTCGTCGGCGTTGACCAGCTCGGCGCCGATCAGCTCGTCGTCCTCGTCACGGAAGTTGATCGCGATGACGCCCGCTTGGCGCGGGCTGTTGTAGTCGCCCAGACGGGTCTTCTTCACCAGACCGTTCTTCGTGGCCAGGACCAGGTAGGGCGCCTGCTCGTAGTCGCGGATCGCGAGCACCTGGGCGATGGACTCGTCGGGCTGGAACGACAGCAGACCGGCGACGTGCCCGCCCTTGGCGTCACGCGAGGCCTCGGGCAGGTTGTAGGCCTTGGTGCGGTAGACCCGGCCCGCGGTGGTGAAGAACAGCAGCCAGTGGTGGTTGGTCGTCGCGATGAAGTGCTCGACCACGTCATCGCCCTTGAGCGCCGCCCCACGGACCCCCTTGCCGCCACGCTTCTGGGTGCGGTACTGGCTGGCCAGGGTGCGCTTGGCGTAGCCGCCCCGGGTGATCGAGACGACGAGGTCCTCATCGGGGATGAGGTCCTCCATGGAGAGGTCGCCGTCGGCGGCGATGATCTGGGTGCGTCGCTCGTCGCCGTACTTGTCGACGATCTCACCCAGCTCGTCGATGACGATCTGCCGCTGCCGTGCGACGTTGGCGAGGATGTCCCTGTAGTCGGCGATGACCAGCTCGATCGCGGCCAGGTCGTCGATGATCTTCTGGCGCTGCAGCGCGGCCAGCTGGCGCAGCTGCATGTCGAGGATCGCGGTGGCCTGCAGCTCGTCGATGTCGAGCAGGCTCATCAGGCCCTGGCGCGCCTCGGCGACGTCGGGCGAGCGCCGGATCAGGGCGATGACCTCGTCGAGCATGTCCAGGGCCTTGACCAGGCCGCGCAGGATGTGGGCGCGCTCCTCGGCCTTGCGGAGTCGGAACTCCGTACGCCGCCGGATCACGTCGACCTGGTGCTCGACCCAGTTCGAGATGAACTGGTCGATGGACAGCGTCCGCGGGACGCCGTCGACCAGGGCCAGCATGTTCGCGCTGAAGTTGGTCTGCAGCTCGGTGTGCTTGAGCAGGTTGTTGAGCACCACGCGGGCGACCGCGTCGCGCTTGAGGACGACGACGAGGCGCTGACCGGTGCGGTCGGAGGTGTCGTCGCGGACGTCGGCGATCCCCTGCACCTTGCCGGTGTCGGCGAGCTCGGCGATCTTCAGCGCCAGGTTGTCCGGGTTGACCATGTAGGGCAGCTCGGTGATCACCAGGCAGGTGCGGCCCTTGTTGTCCTCGTCGACCTCGATGACGGCTCGCTGGGTGATCGACCCGCGCCCGGTCCGGTAGGCCTGCTCGATGCCGGCGTGGCCGACGATGAGCGCACCGTTGGGGAAGTCGGGCCCCTTGATCCGCTCGATCAGCGCGTCCTGGAGCTCCTCGCGGGTGGCGTCGGGGTGCTCGAGCGCCCACTTCGCGCCCTCGGCGACCTCTCGCAGGTTGTGCGGCGGGATGCTGGTCGCCATGCCGACCGCGATACCGGCGGAACCGTTGACGAGGAGGTTGGGGAACCGGCTCGGCAGCACGGTCGGCTCCTGCGACCGGCCGTCGTAGTTCGGCTGGAAGTCGACGGTCTCCTCGTCGATGTCGCGGACCATCTCCATGGCCAGGGGCGCCATCCGGCACTCGGTGTACCGCATGGCCGCTGCTGCGTCGTTGCCCGGCGAGCCGAAGTTGCCCTGACCCTGCACGAGGGGTGCGCGCATGACCCACGGTTGCGCGAGACGGACCAAGGTGTCGTAGATGGCCGAGTCGCCGTGCGGGTGGTACTGACCCATCACGTCGCCGACCACACGCGAGCACTTGGAGAACCCGCGGTCGGGGCGGTAGCCGCCGTCGTACATCGCGTAGAGCACCCGGCGGTGCACCGGCTTGAGGCCGTCACGGACGTCGGGGAGCGCCCGACCGACGATGACCGCCATGGCGTAGTCGATGTAGGCGCGCTGCATGGACGTCTGCAGCTCGATCGGCTCGATGCGGCCGCCGGGACCGGGGTTGTCGGTCGGGGTGCCCGGAGTCTCAGTCACGATTGCTCTTTCTGGGTGCGTCTAGCGATATCTAAGGTGCGAGTTAGAGACCTAGATATCGAGGAATCGGACGTCCTTGGCGTTGCGCTGGATGAAGGAGCGGCGCTCCTCGACGTCCTCGCCCATCAGGATCGAGAAGATCTCGTCGGCCTGGGCGGCGTCCTCCAGCGTGACCTGCAGCATCAGCCGCTGGTCGGGGTCCATCGTGGTCTCCCACAGCTCCTTGGCGTTCATCTCGCCCAGACCCTTGTACCGCTGGACCGGGTTCTCCTTGGGCAGCTTCTTGCCCTGGGCCTGCCCCTCGCGCAGCATCGCGTCACGCTCGGCGTCGGAGTAGACGAACTCGTGCTCGTGCGGCTTGTTCCAGCGCAGCCGGTAGAGCGGCGGCTGGGCCATGTAGACGTGGCCGTGCTCGATCAGCGGACGCATGAAGCGGAACAGCAGCGTGAGCAGCAGGGTGTTGATGTGGTGACCGTCGACGTCGGCGTCGGCCATCAGCACCACCTTGTGGTAGCGCAGCTTGGCGAGGTCGAAGTCGTCGTGCACGCCGGTGCCGAGCGCGGAGATGATCGACTGGACCTCCTGGTTGCCCAGGGCCTTGTCGAGGCGGGCCTTCTCGACGTTGAGGATCTTGCCCCGGATCGGCAGGATCGCCTGGATCCGCGGGTCGCGACCCTGCCGGGCGGAGCCACCTGCGGAGTCACCCTCGACGATGAACACCTCGCACTCGGCGGGATTGGTGGACTGGCAGTCCGACAGCTTGCCGGGCAGCCCGGCGCGGCCGAGCAGCCCCTTGCGGTCGCGGGCGAGGTCGCGCGCCTTGCGCGCGGCGATGCGGGCGGTCGCAGCGGCCATCCCCTTGCGGATGATCTCCTTGCCCTCGGCCGGGTTCTGCTCCAGCCACGCGCCGAGCTCGTCGTTGACGACGCCCTGGACGAAGCCCTTCGCCTCGGTGTTGCCGAGCTTGGCCTTGGTCTGACCCTCGAACTGCGGCTCGCCGATCTTCAGGCTGATGATCGCGGTGAGGCCCTCGCGGATGTCGTCACCGGTGAGCCGGTCCTCCTTCTTCTTGATCAGCCCCCACGTCTCGCCCCAGCGGTTCATCAGCGAGGTGAGCGCGGTGCGGAAGCCCTCCTCGTGGGTGCCGCCCTCGGGGGTGTTGATCGTGTTGGCGAAGGAGTGGACCGACTCGTTGTAGGAGGAGACCTGCCACTGCATCGCGACCTCGAGGCTCATCGGGTTGTGCGCGTCCTCGCGCGTCTCGGCCTCGAAGGCGATGATCGGGGAGACGGTCTGCTTGCGGCGGTTGAGGTGGTCGACGTAGTCGGCCAGGCCGCGGTCGTACTGGAACGTCTGCTCCAGCACCCGACCCTCGCCGCGCAGCTCGTCGCCCTCGTGATGACCGGCGTCGCCCTCGATGGTGGGATCCTCGACCGCCTCGGCGATCTCGCTCGCTTCGGGTCGCTCGTCGCGCAGCACGATGCGCAGGCCCTTGTTGAGGAAGGCCATCTCGCGGAACCGCGTGGCGATGGTCTCGAGGTTGTAGGACGTCGTCTCGAAGATCTCCGGGGAGGCGAACCAGGTGACCTTGGTGCCGCTGCGCTCACCCTCCTCCAGCTCGCGGACCGCGCGCAGGGGGTAGTCGGGCACGCCGAGCGAGAAGTCCTGCTCCCACAGGTGGCCGCGGTTCTTCACCTCCAGCCGCAGGTGCGTGGACAGCGCGTTGACCACCGAGCTCCCGACGCCGTGCAGACCGCCGGAGACCTTGTAGCCGCCGCCGCCGAACTTGCCGCCGGCGTGCAGCACCGTCAGGGCCAGGGTGGCGGCCGGCAGGTCCTGCCCGGGCGCGGTGTCGGTCGGGATGCCGCGACCGTTGTCCTCGACGCTGACCGAGCCGTCGGCGTTGAGCGTGACGTTGATGGTGTCGCAGTAACCGGCCAGTGCCTCGTCGACGGCGTTGTCGACGATCTCCCAGATCAGGTGGTGCAGGCCGCGCTCACCGGTGGAGCCGATGTACATACCGGGGCGCTTGCGCACCGCCTCGAGTCCCTCGAGGACCTGGATGGCGGAGGCGTCGTACTCGAACTCGGCCGGCGCGTCGGCAAGGGCTTCGTTGGTGGGAGTGGGTGCGGCCTTCTCCGTGAACTGCTCGCCGGCCTGCGCGGCATTCTCGGCGGGAGTCTCGTCGGTCACGTGCACCTCTTCTGACGGTCGCGGGAGCGCCAGGGCATGGCGGCATCACGACGGGTGGTCGACATGGAGCGGGCCGCCCGCAGAGAACGCGTCCGGCCCACCGGCCATACTACCCGTCGACGGCCCGGAAGCCACGCATCTGCCCTCCGGCTGGGGAGAGAACGTCGCGAAACGTCTCCACAGCGGATCGTGACGCCCTCACGGAGCGCCGATCGGGGGTGCGGGTGGGTCCCCCTACGGTCGAGAGGCCGTCAGATCGTCAGATCGGGCCGCTCGTCCGGACGCACGCCCTCGACCAGGAAGTCCCACAGCTCCGTGGCGTAGTCGTCCCAGGTGCGCTCGACGTGCTGGGCCGTCTCGCCGCGCAGCCGCTCGTAGGTGACCGGGTCGGTGAGCAGCGTGCGCAGGGCGTCGGCGATGGAGCTGTCGTCGCGGGGGTCCACGAGCAGACCACCGAGCGGCGTGCCGTCGGGGGCGACGATGTCGCGCATGCTGCCGAAGTCGCTGGTGATCACCGGCGTCCCGACCGCCAGCGACTCGGCGACCGGAAGCCCGAAGCCCTCGTTGAGGCTGGGGAACACGGTGCAGTGGGCCAGGCGGTAGGCCGCCCACAGCAGGCGGTCGGGCAGTCCGCGGATCGACTGGATCGGCCGGCCGGCGGCGGCCAGCTGGGCCACCCCGGCGTTGTACGCGTCCGCGTTCCACGATCCTGCGCCGACGAGGACGAGGTTGAACGACAGGCCCTCCCGCCACAGCACCTCGGCGGCGTGCAGCATCGCCAGGTGGTTCTTGCGGGGCTCGTGGCTGCCGACGACGAGCACCATCGGGGTCCGGGCGTCGACCACCAGGCCGAGCCGCGCGTCGTCGAGGTCGGCCGGGTCGGACGGTGGCGCGTAGACCGGAAGGGAGACCACCGCGGACTCCGGTCCGTGCTCACGGCGCCCGGCGCCCATCTCCACCCAGCCCCGGAACTCCTGCTCAGCCGCGCGGGAGATCATCGCGATCCGCTCGGTCCGCCGGACCGCGGCCAGGTAGCGGGCGAAGTTGCCCGTCATGCCGGTGTTGACGGTGGCTGCCGAGGTCACCGGGATGACGTCGAAGCCGATGCAGGCCACCGTGTTGGGCGAGTACCTGCCGAGCGCGAGGAGCCGGTCGCTGCGGCCCTCCTGCGCGGCCACCTCGGTGACCAGGTGCATGCAGTTCCAGGGGATCGCGATGGGGGTGGGCCCCGGCTCGTCCGGCTCCGGGGAGCCGCCGAAGAGGCGCATCCGCTCCTCCGCGCGCAGCGGCCGCATCGCGGTGTAGCCGGTGGTCCAGGCCAGGAACTCGATGTCGTGGACCGGCTCCCACCGCCGCACTGTCTCGCGGACGACCCGCTGGATCCCGGAGGTGTAGTCCGAGCCGGAGGTCGCGTGCACGTCGCAGGTGACGGTGTCCTTGATCACCCGGACCTCACGGTGCCGCTTCGCTGCACCGAGGATCGTCCGGGCCGGGCGCAGGGCGTCCCACGCGCCGTACAGGGTCGCCCGGGCACGCATCTGCGTCATCTCGACATCGTCAGGGAGGTCGGCGGCGATGACGGCGTGGGCCAGCCAGAGCCGGTCGGGCTGGTCTCCGACCAGCTCGTCGACGCAGGCGGGCAGCTCCTCGAAGTCGGTGGGGGCCGTGCCGCCGAGCGTCTCGGCGACCAGGGCGACCCGCTCGAGCAGGACCTTCTTCGTCGCGCGCAGCATCTCGGAGGACGTGCCGCTGATCTCGGCGAGTCCGGCGAGGTCCTCGCGTTCGGTCGCGCCGGCCGGCGTACGGGAGCTCATCAGCTCAGCGCCTCCCACAGGTCGTTGGCGTAGTCGTTCCAGGTGCGGACGGGTCGGTTGGCGGCCTCGGCGACCAGGCGTGCGTGCTCCGCGTCGTCGGTCAGGAGCAGTCGCATCGCATCGGTGAGCGCCTGGAGGTCGTCGGGGTCGATCAGCAGGCCGCCCTGCCCCTCAGCGACCTCGCGGGTGCTGCCGAAGTCGGAGGTGATCACCGGGACGCCGGCGGACAGCGCCTCGACGATGGGCAGCCCGAAGCCCTCGTGCAGGGACGGGAAGACCAGGCACCGGGACTCGGCGAGGACCTCGGCGATCCGGGCGTCGGAGACACCCGACTCGATCTCGAGCGGCCGGCCCTTCTTGCGCAGCTCGGGCACGAGGGTGTGGATCGGCATCGACTCACCACTGACGTGCCCGAGCAGCCGGACCTCGAAGTCGAGGCCCTCCCGCCAGAGCAGCTCCGCGGCGACCACCAGGGCCGACTGGTTCTTGCGTCGGGTGACGCTGCCGACGCACGCCACGATCGGGCGCTCCGGAGGGGTCGCCGGCCGCGCGGCCTGCGAGACCTGGGTGACATTGGGCAGCGGGCAGGCGGTGACGACCGGCCCGGTGAGGCCCTGGGCGGACAGTGCGGACACGAACCCGGCGAACTCCGCCGTGGCGGTGTGACTGATGCCGGCCACGCGGTCGGCGTGCTTGAGCATCTCGAGGTAGATGCCGAACCGGCCGGCCGCGGGGATGTTGACGAGCTCCCCGCTCGAGACCGGGATGCAGTCGTAGCCCACCAGGCGTACGGAGGCGATCTTGTCCTCGCCGATCGTGGCGAGACGGGTGGCCGGACCCTCCTCGGGCACCTCCAGGAGGATGACCGGCACCTTCCACGGCACCACGATCTGGGCGTCCTCCGCGGCGTCCGACTCGACGTGGCCGGTGAACTCGCCGACCTCCTCCTGCAGCAGGCGGTCGCGCTCGTCCTCGCGGAGGAAGCGGAACCCGCCGCGCAGGCTGTTCCACACCACCAGCTCGAGCTCGTGGCCCGCGCTCCACTGCTGCACGGTGGAGCGCACGACCCGCTGGATGCCGGTGAGGAAGTCGCTCTTCGCCGTGAAGTCGACGTCGACGAGAGGCCGGTCGTCGACCACGACGAGTCGAGCGTCGGCGCGGCCGTGGGCCATGGCGAGGTCGGTGGACGCGCGCAGCAGCCAGACCGCGGCCTCCTCGGCGGAGACGAGCTCGGCCTGCCGCAGCGTCGCCCGGACGAGATCGCTGCTGGGGTACGCCGCGGTCAGACCGACGATGAGGAGCCACGCGCTGGCCGGATCCCGGCTCTGGCGGAGGTGGTCGATGAGGGAGCAGACCATGTCGAGGGTGCCGAGCTCGGCGTCGGAGTCGTCCGCGCCGGCCAGACCGAGCGTGCGTCGGACGACCGCCAGCCGGTCCCTGATCACACCTTCGTGGGTGCCCATGCCCGGTGGAGTCACGAGTCCCTGCCGAGCATCCCGCGCACCTTGCGCCGGGCCCGGGCCTCGAACCGACGCTCGTGCTGGTCCACCCGGGCTTGCAGCGACTCCACCCGGGTCTCGAGCCGCTGGGTCTTGTTCCGCAGGCGGCGTCGCTCGGCCTGGACCGCCTCGAGCCGGGTGCGGAGCCGCTTGATCTGGGCCTGCAGCCGCTGCGCGTCGCGCGCCGCGATGCGGGCGTTGTTCTCGCTCTCCTGTGCGCGGGCGACCGCCTCGGCCCAGAAGCCGACGGACCGGTTGCGCCACACGTTGACCTCGGCGGCCGCCTGCTCGGCCTGCTCGTGGGCGTGGACGAGCTGCTCCTCGACCGTGACCTGCTCGAAGCGCTTGTAGTCGTCGAGCGCGCACGAGGGATAGCTCAGCCGGTCGATCAGGTCGGTGTGCTCGTCGGACACGTAGAAGCGGGAGAGCCCGTCGAAGAGGGTGAAGGTGTAACCGGCGTCCGTGAGGAGCGGGTCCCAATCCTCGAAGGACGGCTCGGTCGTGAGCGGCCGTGTTGCCTCGACGACCACCACCCACGGTCGCCAGCGCCGCAGGTCGAAGGACCGCAGCACCTCCGCCTCGGCACCCTCCACATCCACCTTCAGCAGATGGATCTCACCACCGAGCAGCGACGAGGCCTCGCACACCTCGTCGAGCGTCACCGCCGGGACGCTGATCTCCCGGCGCGCGAATCCCGCCCGCTCGTGCTCGTCGGCGGTCTCTCCCAGGAGCGTCGACAGCCCGGTGTCGACCACCTGGTGGAAGGTGACCGTGTCGACGTCCCGGTCGGTGATCGCGGCGTGGACCACCTCGTTGCCCGGACGCGCGTCACGGAGGCGCTCGGCGTACTCCGGCACCGCATCGATGTCGATCCCACGCCAGCCGCGGTCGTAGAAGGCCTTGGTGACGGACAGGTCGACGGGGTCGCACGCACCGACATCGACGTACCGACCATCGGTGACGTGCCCGAGCGCCCGCCACAGCACGACGTCCTCGCCGTTCTGGGCATACGAGATAAAGGTTTCGTCCGACACGGGCGAAACCTTAGTTCACCGCCTCGGTCCGTCCGGGGTCCGGCCGCTCAGCCGTAGGTGTCGCGCGGTCCTCGCGCGCCTCGGATGGACCGGGGTCCGCGCTTCCACGT
>JAPSKJ010000410.1 GCA_031177735.1 Nocardioides sp. | reverse complement strand
AGTGACCGGCGGGTAAGTTGGGCGCTCGTGACCGCTGAGCACGTCGATGTCCTCATCATCGGAGCCGGCCTCTCCGGCATCGGTGCCGCCGCCCAGGTGCTCGAGAAGCTGCCCGGCAAGTCGGTGGCGATCCTGGAGAGCCGCGAGGCCAGCGGCGGCACGTGGGACCTGTTCCGCTATCCCGGCATCCGGTCCGACTCCGACATGTTCACCTTCAGCTACCGCTGGCGGCCGTGGCTCAGCGACCAGTCCCTGGCCGACGGCCACCTGATCCTCGACTATCTGCGCACCGTCGCCGCCGAGTACGGCGTGGACGAGGTCATCCGCTACCAGCACCGCGCGACCCGGGCGAGCTGGGACAGCGCGGCCCAGCGCTGGACCCTCACCGTGCAGACCCCCGAGGGCGAGAAACAGCTCACCGCCGGCTTCCTGTGGTCGTGCGCCGGCTACTACGACTACGCGGAGGGCCACCAGCCGGAGTTCCCCGGCCTGGCGGACTACGAGGGCGTCTTCGTGCATCCGCAGCACTGGCCCGAGGACCTCGACTACGCCGACAAGTCGGTCGTCGTCGTCGGCTCGGGTGCGACCGCGGTCACCCTGGTGCCCGCGATGGCGCTGGGAGAGGGACGCGCCAGAAGCGTGACGATGCTCCAGCGCACGCCGACCTACATCCTCGCCCGCCCCGGGAAGGACCCGCTCGCCTCCACCCTGACCCGGACCGTCGGGCGGCTGCCCAGGTTCGTGCCGCTGCGCGGCCTGCGTAACACGGCGGCCTACGAGGCGGTGCGGTGGAGCAACATCATCCTCGCGATCGGCTCGTTCACCCTGGCGCGCAAGGCGCCCGCGGCGTTGAAGCGGATGGTGCGCGAGGGCACCATCAACCAGCTCACGGCGCGCGGTGAGGGCCCCGGCTTCACCCGTGAGGAGGCCGAGCGGATCGTCGCCGAGCACTTCACGCCGTCCTACGACCCCTGGGACCAGCGCCTGTGCTTCGTGCCCGACGGCGACCTGTTCAAGGCGATGCGCGAGGGCACCGCCTCGGTCGTCACCGACCGGATCAAGACCTTCACCGCCAAGGGCATCGAGCTGGAGTCCGGTGAGGTGCTCGAGGCCGACATCGTCGTCTCCGCCACCGGCTTGAAGATCCAGCTCTTCGGAGGATGCGCCTACGACGTCGACGGCGAGCCGGTCGACTTCTCCACCCGGATGTCCTACCGGGCGCTGATGCTCACCGACATGCCAAACTTCGCCTACACGATCGGCTACACCAACGCCTCCTGGACGCTCAAGGCCGACCTGGTGGCCGACTTCGTCGTCCGGCTGCTCTCCCACATGGACCTCCTCGGTCACCGCACGGTGCGGATCGCCCGCGACCCGCGGGTCGGCGAGCGTCCGTTCATGGACCTCACCTCGGGCTACATCCAGCGTGCCCTCGACCGGATGCCCAAGCAGGGTGACCGGCAGCCGTGGATGCTCAAGCAGAACTACCTGCACGACGTGTTGGTCATGAAGCACGCCGACTTCGACGACGACGCGATCGTCTACAGCTGAGGCGGCTCGGAAAGGTCATCGCCGGAGCGCCGAATCGTCGGCGGGGCGGTCGACCCCCTAGGCTTGGTGGCACGGCCCGCCCAGTCTTGCCTCGGGCCGTGACTTGCGCCGGCACCGGATTCGTCCAGGGGCCGGCCTGAGGCCGGCACCTCCGGCTCCCGACCGGACGCTCGCGTCCGACGCGGTTCCTGGCGAGACATGCCAGATGTGGACTCATCCTTGTCTTCTTTCCTCGAGCTCGGCGTGCCCGCCGACCTCGCTGCGGTCCTGAGCGACCGCGGCATCACCAACCCCACCCCGATCCAGGCAGCCACGCTGCCCGACAGCCTCGCCGGCCGTGACGTGCTCGGCCGCGGCCGCACCGGATCGGGCAAGACCTACGCCTTCCTGCTGCCCCTCGTGGCGCGCCTGGCCGGCGGCCGCCCCGCCGCGGCCAAGCGGCCGCGGGCGCTCGTGCTCGCCCCGACCCGCGAGCTCGTCGGCCAGATCAAGGAGTCGCTCGACCCGCTGGCCAAGGCCGCCGGGCTGAGCGTCCAGACCGTCTTCGGCGGCGTCGGGCAGAACCCGCAGGTCGCGGGCCTGCGCAACGGCGTCGACATCGTGCTGGCCTGCCCGGGCCGGCTCGAGGACCTCATCGGCCAGGGGCACTGCGACCTCGGCGCCGTCGAGATCAGCATCCTGGACGAGGCCGACCACATGGCCGACCTCGGCTTCCTGCCTGCCGTACGCCGCCTGCTCGACCGCACCCCCGCGGGCGGCCAGCGGATGCTCTTCTCCGCCACGCTCGACAACGGCGTCAACGTCCTGGTCAAGCGCTTCATGCAGCAGCCGGTGACCCACCAGGCCGACTCGGCGCAGTCGCCGGTCGCCAGCATGGACCACCACGTGCTCCACGTCTCGCGCGAGCACCGCATCCCGGTGCTCGTCGACCTGACCGGTGCCCCCGGCCGCACGGTGGTCTTCACCCGCACCAAGCACGGCGCGAAGGCACTGGCCCGCCAGCTCAACAAGAGCGGTGTCGCCGCCGTCGAGCTGCACGGCAACCTCTCCCAGGGAGCCCGGGTGCGCAACATGGAGGCCTTCCACTCCGGCCAGGCCACCACGCTGGTCGCCACCGACATCGCCGC
>JAPSKJ010000033.1 GCA_031177735.1 Nocardioides sp. | reverse complement strand
TCGTCGGCGTCGAGCCAGGTGAACCCGGAGGGGTCGTGGTCGAGCCGCCACAGTGCAGGCGTCTCGCGGTAGCGCGCGTTGAGGTCGCGGACGGCGGCGTGCATGCCCTGGTGCTCGGGGAGGTCGAGCAGCCACCAGTCCAGCTCGCGGGACTCCGCCCACTCCGACTCCTGGCCGAACTCGCTGCCCATGAAGAGCAGCTGCTTGCCCGGATGCGCCCACATGTAGCCCAGGTAGGCGCGCAGCCCGGCGAGCTGTCGCCAGCGGTCGCCGGGCATCTTGCGCAGCAGCGATCCCTTGCCGTGCACCACCTCGTCGTGCGACAGCGGGAGCACGTAGTTCTCCGCCCAGGCGTAGGTGAGGGCGAAGGTCATCTCGTGGTGGTGGTAGGCACGGTGGATCGGGTCGTGCTTGAGGTAGCCGAGGCTGTCGTGCATCCAGCCCATGTTCCACTTGAACCCGAAGCCCAGGCCGCCCTCGCTCGTCGGCCGGGTGACGCCGGGCCAGGCGGTCGACTCCTCGGCGATCGTGGTCACCCCGGGCACGCGCTTGTAGACGGTGGCGTTCATCTCCTGGAGGAACTGCACCGCCTCGAGGTTCTCGCGCCCGCCGTGGACGTTGGGGGTCCACTCGCCCTCCTTGCGGGCGTAGTCGAGGTAGAGCATCGAGGCGACACCGTCGACGCGCAGCCCGTCGGCGTGGAACTCCTCGAGCCAGTAGAGCGCGTTGGCGTAGAGGAAGTTGCGCACCTCGGGGCGGCCGAAGTCGAAGATGTGGGAGCCCCATTCCTGGTGCCACCCACGCTGAGGATTGGGGTCCTCGTAGAGCGGCGCCCCGTCGAAGCGCACCAGCGCCCACTCGTCGGTGGCGAAGTGGCCCGGCACCCAGTCCAGGATGACGCCGATCCCGGCCTGGTGGAGCCGGTCGACGAGGTAGCGGAAGCCGTCGGGGTCACCGAAGCGGCTGTCGGGGGCGAAGTAGGACGTCACGTGGTAGCCCCAGGACCCGCCGAACGGGTGCTGCATCACCGGCATCAGCTCGACGTGGGTGAAGCCGAGGTCGGCGAGGTAGGGGACCAGCTCGTCGGCGAGGTCGTGGTAGCTGCGCCCGCGGCGCCAGGAGCCCAGGTGGAGCTCGTAGATGGACATCGGCTGGTCGACCTGGCCCAGCTCGGCCTTGCGCGCCCTCTCCTCGAGCCACGCCTGGTCGCCCCAGGTGTACGTCGACTCGTAGACGCGCGAGGAGGTGGCCGGTGGCTCCTCGGCGTAGAACGCCATCGGGTCGGCCTTCTCGCGCCACACCCCGTCGGCACCGAGGATGATGAACTTGTAGCGCGCGCCGCTGCCGACGTCGGGCACGAACAGCTCCCAGACCCCGGAGCTGCCGAGCTGGCGCATGGGGTGCTCGCGGCCGTCCCAGTCGTTGAAGTCGGCCTTGACCCGCACCGCCCGTGCCCGCGGCGCCCAGACCGAGAAGGCGGTGCCGGTCACCTCGGGCTCGGCGCCGAGTCCGGGGTAGCGGTGCACGCGGGCGCCGAGCACCCGCCACAGCTGCTCGTGGCGGCCCTCGTTGATCAGGTGCAGGTCGACCTCGCCGAGGGTCGGCAGGAAGCGGTAGGGGTCGTCGCGCACCAGGGTGTGCCGCTCGCCCTCGTGCTCGTAGGTGACCGCCACGCGGTAGCTCGGCACGTCGTCGACCGGCAGCACGCCGACCCAGATGCCCTCGTGCTCGTGGGTCAGCTCGACCTCCGCCCAGGAGTCCGTGGAGCCGTCCGCGGCGAGGTCGGGCGACCCGGGAGCGTGGTAGCGCACCACGACCGACGCCGCGAGCGGCTTGAGGACCCGGACCGTGACGGCGCCGTCGTAGGGGTGCGGGCCGAGCACGCTGTGCGGGCTGCCGTGCCGGCCGTCGGCGATCTCGGCGAGGGTCTCCGGCGCGACCGGCTGGGGGGAGACCTGGCGGGTGCTCATCGTGGTGCTCCGATCCGGGCCACCGCCGCCAGCGGGATGGCCACCCACGCCGGGCGGTTGCGGCTCTCGTAGACGGTTTCGTAGACGGCCTTGTCCGCGACGTAGGCCTCGAGGAGGACCCGCTGCTCGGCGGTCAGCTCGCCGTGCGGGTTGCCGAGCGCCTCGGCGTAGGCGTAGAGGAAGTGGTTGCGGCTGCGGTGCGACCACTCCTCGGCCCGCCGGGTGCGCAGCTCGGCGGACTCGGGGTCGCTGACGCCGGCGGAGTACTCCACCACCGCCGGGGCGTAGTCGAAGGAGCGGATCATCCCGGCGACGTCGCGCCAGGGCGAGTCCGGGAGCATCCGCTCGGCCAGCGGCTTGGCCGGCTCGCCCTCGAAGTCGACGATCTTCCAGCCCAGCGCCGTGCGCATGGTCTGGCCCAGGTGCAGGTCGCCGTGGATGCGCTGCACCTCCAGGCCGCCGAGTCCGGCGACCGCGCCGAAGACCGCGCGCAGGCGGTCGGCGTGCTCGGCGAGCTCGGGCACGGCGCCCAGCGCCCGCTCCAGCCGGTGGGTCATCGCCCGGGAGAGGTCGGCGGCGGCCTCCGGGCCGCGCTGCTCGGTGGGGAAGTGCTCGCGCAGGAGCAGGTGCACCTTGGCGAGTGCCTCGCCCAACCGGGCCGCCTCGCCGGCGAAGTCACCCCCGGACTCGGAGGCGTGCACGTCGGGCTCGGCCAGGAGAGCGCGCACGCTGGCCAGGGCGAGGTCGAACCCGTCGGTCGCGGTGCGCAGGAACTTCTGCAGCATCGCGAGCTGGACGACGCTGCCCCGCCCGTCGTCGGCCCCGTGGACGTCCTCCAGGGCCAGGTCGGCCCAGCCGTAGAGGTCGGCGATGTGCTCGCAGCCGACCTTGGTGAGCACCTCGTGGATCTGGATGTCGGGGTTGATCCCCGGCGTGATCTTGCGGAACACCTTCATGATCGCGTCCTCGCCGAACGCGACCGACGAGTTCGACTGCTCGCCGGAGAACAGCGTGGAGTGGGACTCCAGGTCCAGGTCGTGCCCGGCGAGGCGGTGGAAGGTGAGCGTGTCGCCCGCGTCCGTCTCCGCGGTGCTGGCCTGCTGGAACGAGCGCAGCCAGCAGGCCATCGCCTCGCGGTCGTGGACCGCGTCGTAGGCGTGCACCCATCCGAGCTGCGGGTCCTCCCACCAACCGATGAAGGCGTGGTCGAGGCGGCCCTGGGGATGGGTGTAGAGCGCCAGCGGCACCTGGTAGAGCTCGGTGCCGGCCTCGGCGTCGGAGTAGGTGACCTCGACGAGGTGGATCACCGTGTGCGGACTCTGCTCGACGCGGCCGGGCACCTCGCCGACGGCGTGGATCGAGGTGACGGTGAACGGACGGCCCTTGCCGCCGAACCACCGCGTCCGGGACAGGTAGCTCGCGAGGACCTCGGGATCGATCGTCGTCACAGCAGCGCTCCCTCGTCCGACTCGTCGACCGCCGGCTGCAGCCGGAACCAGAAGAACCCGTACCCGCCGAGCGTCAACAAGTAAGGCAGTTCCCCGATCCGCGGGAAAGGAACCCCTCCGAGCAGCTCGACCGGCACCATCCCCTCGAAGCGGCGCAGGTCCAGCTCCACCGGCTGGGGAAAGCGGGAGAGGTTGTTGACGCAGATGATCACGTCGGTGCTGCCGTCGGCGTTCGTGTGCTCGCGCGAGTAGGACAGCACCGACGGATTGGACCCGCCCAGGTCGTTGAAGCTGCCCAGACCGAACGCGGGATGCTGCTTGCGGGCGTGGATCATCCGGCGGGTCCAGCGCAGCAGCGAGGAGGGGTCCTCGAGCTGGGCCTCCACGTTGACCGCCTGGTAGCCGTAGACCGGGTCCTGCACGACCGGGCGGTCGAGCTTGCCGGGGTTGGCGGTGGAGAACCCGGCGTTGCGGTCGGAGGTCCACTGCATCGGAGTCCGCACGCCGTCGCGGTCACCGAGCCAGATGTTGTCGCCCATGCCGATCTCGTCGCCGTAGTAGAGGACGGGTGAGCCGGGCAGGGAGAGCAGGAGTGCGGTGAACAGCTCGATCTGGTTGATGTCGTTGTCGAGCAACGGGGCCAGCCGGCGGCGGATGCCGATGTTGGCCTTCATGCGCGGGTCCTTGGCGTACTCCGCCCACATGTAGTCGCGGTCCTCGTCGGTGACCATCTCGAGGGTCAGCTCGTCGTGGTTGCGCAGGAAGATGCCCCACTGGCAGCCGGTCGGGATCGGCGGTGTCTGGGCGAGGATCTCGGAGATGGGGAACCGCGACTCCCGGCGCACCGCCATGAAGATGCGCGGCATCACCGGGAAGTGGAAGCACATGTGGCACTCGTCGCCGCCTGCCTCGAAGTCGCCGAAGTAGTCGACCACGTCGGCCGGCCACTGGTTGGCCTCGGCGAGCAGGACACGACCGGGGTACTTCTCATCGACGAAGCGGCGCACCTTGCGCAGGAACTCGTGGGTCTCGGGGAGGTTCTCGCCGTTGGTGCCGGGCCGCTCGTAGAGATACGGCACGGCGTCGAGCCGGAAGCCGTCGAGGCCCAGGTCGAGCCAGAACGACATCGCCTCCAGCATCGCCTCGTGCACCTTGGGGTTGTCGAAGTTGAGGTCGGGCTGGTGGGCGAAGAAGCGGTGCCAGTAGTACTGCTGGCGCACCGGGTCCCAGGTCCAGTTCGACGGCTCGGTGTCGACGAAGATGATGCGCGCGTCCTGGTAGAGCTCATCGGTGTCGGACCAGACGTAGAAGTCGCCGTACGGCCCGTCCGGGTCGGACCGGCTGGCCTGGAACCACGGGTGCTGGTCGCTGGTGTGGTTCATGACGAAGTCGATGATCACCTTGATGCCGCGGGCGTGCGCGGCGTTGAGGAAGGCGTGGAAGTCATCGACCGTGCCGACCTCGTGGAGCACGCCGGTGTAGTCGGCGACGTCGTAGCCGCCGTCGCGCAGCGGCGAGGGGAAGAACGGCGGCAGCCAGAGGCAGTCGACGCCGAGCCACTGCAGGTAGTCGAGCTTCTCGGTCAGCCCTCGGAAGTCGCCGGTGCCGTCACCGTTGGAGTCCTTGAACGACCGGACCAGCACCTCGTAGAAGACCGCGGTCTTGAACCACTCGGGCGCACCACTGCCGGGGGTGTCGGGGAACGGCTCCTCGGACAGGGTCGGGAAGCTGCCGGTCTCGGGGGAGCGGTCCGATCGCGGGTTGGTGGCGGTTGCGGTGGCCGGGGCGGATCCGGGGGCAGGTGCTCCGGTCGCCTCGGAGACGGCATCGGTCACGGCGTCCTCCTGACGCGTTGCGGGCTGGTGCGAGACGAGCGGGTGAGCGGCGGGTCGAGCGCCCAACGCCTAGTCCGCCGCCGCATCGGTGCGGCGGACGGACAGGATGTGGGCGACCTGCGAGCCGGGGTCGAGGCGCACGTAGTTGGAGGCGCCCCAGACCCACTCCTGCCCGGTCAGCTCGTCGTGGACTGCGTACGACTCCGGCAGGCCGGCCGCCTCGAGGTCGAGGTGGACCATCGTCTCCCGGGCCCCGTGCGGGTCGAGGTTGATCACCACGATCACGGTGTCGGGACCGGCTGACTTGGAGAAGCACAGCACGTGGGTGTCGTCGGTGCGGTGCACCACGAGGTTGCGCAGCAGCTGGAGCGCGGGGTGCGCGCGGCGGATCTCGTTGAGCCGGGTGAGGTACGGCGCCAGCGTGGTGCCGGACCGCTCGGCGGCCTCCCAGTCGCGGATCCGGATCTGGTACTTCTCACTGTCGAGGTACTCCTCGCTGCCGGGACGCACGGCCACGTGCTCGTAGAGCTCGTAACCGGCGTACACACCCCAGGAGGGCGAGCCGAGCGCGGCCAGGGTCGCGCGGATCCGGAACGCCGCGGGCCCGCCGTACTGCAGGAACGCGTGGAGGATGTCGGGAGTGTTGACGAAGAAGTTGGGCCGCATCAGGTGGTCGGACTCGGTGGCCACCTCGCGCAGGTAGTCCTCGATCTCGCCCTTCTCCACCCGCCAGGTGAAGTAGGTGTACGACTGGTGGAAACCGACAGCACCGAGGGTGTGCATCATCGCCGGCCGGGTGAAGGCCTCGGAGAGGAAGACCACGTCGGGGTCGGTGGCCCGGACCTCGCGCAGCAGCCACTCCCAGAACGCGACCGGCTTGGTGTGCGGGTTGTCGACGCGGAAGATCCGCACCCCGTGCGACATCCACAGCCGGACGATCCGGAGCACCTCCTGGGCGATGCCGGCCGGGTCGTTGTCGAAGTTGATGGGGTAGATGTCCTGGTACTTCTTCGGCGGGTTCTCGGCGTAGGCGATCGTCCCGTCGGCCCGGGTGGTGAAGAACTCGGGGTGCTCCTTCACCCAGGGGTGGTCGGGCGCGGCCTGCAGGGCGAGGTCGAGCGCGACCTCCAGCCCGAGCTCCTTGGCCCGGGCGACGAAGCCGTCGAAGTCCTCGAAGGTGCCGAGGTCGGGGTGGATCGCGTCATGGCCGCCGTGCTTGGAGCCGATCGCCCAGGGTGAGCCCGGGTCGTCGGGACCGGGCGTCAGGGTGTTGTTGGGGCCCTTGCGGTTGACCTCGCCGATCGGGTGGATCGGCGGCAGGTAGACCACGTCGAAGCCCATCGCCGCGACCGCGTCCAGCCGCTTCGCGGCGGTGCGGAACGACCCGCTGACGACCTTGCCGGTCTCCTCGTCGAGGCGCGCGCCCTCCGAGCGCGGGAAGAACTCGTACCAGCTGCCGGTGAGAGCGCGGCGGCGGTCGGCGTACGCCGGGTAGGGGCCTTCCACGGTGAGGTGCTCGCGCAGCGGGCGGGCCAGCAGCAACGCGGAGACCTCAGGGCTCTCCAGCACCGCGAGCCGGGCCTCGACCGGCCGGGACTCATCCGCGGCCGCCTCGATGGCCGCCTTCAGGACCAGGGTCTCGCTCTCGGCCAGCGGCACCTCGGACCCGGTGAGGACGCGCTCGAGCAGGAGCCGGGCCTCGAGGAACATCAGATCCACGTCCACCCCGGCCCGGATCTTGATGCCGGCGTCGTGCTGCCACGTGCCGAGCGGGTCGGACCAGGCCTGGATCTCGAAGGTCCACGCCCCCTCGAGGTCGGGGATCACCCACGCTTCGTAACGGTCGGACTTCGGCCCGGTCTCCCGCATCCGGACCGGTGCGCGGCGCAGCCCCGCGGGATCGGTCAGGACCACCTCGGCGCCGAGCCGGTCGTGGCCTTCCCGGAACACGGTCGCCCGCACAGGGAACGGCTCGTCGACCGTCGCCTTGGCAGGCTGGCGCCCGAGGTCCACCAGCGGATGGACATCGATGACGGGGATGCGTCCGACCATGCAGACAAACTATCCAGATCTGCACCTCACCATGCGGGCACGGCGGTGCGGGATAGCCAACATCGCTCGTCGTGACGCTCATCTGTTAGATCGATCCAAGCTTCGTGGGCTACGTTCGGCCCTATGCGCGCGATCCGCCGTTTCACCGTCCGCCCCGTCCTTCCCGAGCCGCTCACCGCGCTGGGCACGCTGGCGGGCAACCTGCGTTGGTCGTGGCACCCGCCGACCCAGGACGTCTTCGCCGAGGTCGACCCGGCCCTGTGGGCCGCGACGGGCTACGACCCGGTGCGCCTGCTCGGGGAGGTCTCGCGGGAGCGGCTCGACGAGCTGGCCGCCGACGAGGGATTCCGCGCCCGGCTCGACACCGCCCACGCCGACCTCGACACCTATCTCACCGCGGACCGCTGGTACCAGCGGGAGATGGCCGACGGCCCGCGCGCGATCGGCTACTTCTCCCCGGAGTTCGGCATCGCCGCGGTGCTCCCGCAGTACTCCGGCGGACTGGGCATCCTGGCCGGTGACCACCTCAAGGCGGCCAGCGACCTCGGCGTGCCGATCGTCGGCGTCGGGTTGCTCTACAAGCACGGCTACTTCCGCCAGTCGCTCTCCCGTGAGGGCTGGCAGCAGGAGACCTACCCCGTGCTGGACCCCGACGGCCTGCCGATCTCCGCGCTGCGCGAGCCCGACGGCAAGCCGGCGACGATCGCGATCGCGCTGCCCGGCAGCCCGGACCTGGTCGCGCGGATCTGGGTCGCCAGCGTGGGGCGGGTGCCGCTGCTCATGCTCGATACCGACATCGAGGAGAACGCCGGTGCGCTGCGCGGTGTGACCGACCGGCTCTACGGCGGCAACAGCGAGCACCGCCTGCGCCAGGAGCTGCTGCTGGGGGTGGGCGGCGTGCGGGCACTGCGGGCCTACTCACGGATCACCGGCTCCCCGATGCCCGAGGTGTTCCACACCAACGAGGGCCACGCCGGCTTCCTCGGCCTGGAGCGGATCCGCGAGCTCACCGTCGGCGAGGGAGGCCCCGAGCTCGACTTCGACACCGCCCTCGAGGTCGGCCGCGCCTCCACCGTCTTCACCACCCACACGCCGGTGCCGGCGGGCATCGACCGCTTCCCGCGCACGCTCATCGAGCAGTACTTCGCCGCGGGCGAGGGCGGCGGCGCGACCCCGGGCGTGCCCGTCGACCGGATCCTGGCGCTCGGTGCCGAGGACTACCACGGTGGTGACCCGGGGGTGTTCAACATGGCGGTGATGGGCTTCCGGCTCGCCCAGCGTGCCAACGGCGTCTCGCAGCTGCACGGCCAGGTGAGCCGTGGCATGTTCAACGGTCTCTGGCCGGCCTTCGACGAGGCCGAGGTGCCGATCGGCTCCATCACCAACGGCGTGCACGCCCCCAGCTGGGTCGCCCGCGAGCTGACCGAGCTCGCCCAGAGCCTGGGCGCTGATCCGGACGGCGGGCCCGAGGAGTTCGGCCGCGCGATCGACCAGGCGTCGTTCCGTCAGGTCTGGGACATCAAGCGCACCCTGCGCGAGCGGCTGGTCCACGACGCCCGGCGCCGGCTGCGGAAGGCGTGGCGCGAGCGCGGCGCGGCGAGCGCCGAGCTCGCCTGGATCGACGAGGTGCTCTCGCCCGACGTGCTGACGATCGGGTTCGCCCGGCGGGTCCCGTCCTACAAGCGGCTCACCTTGATGCTGCGCGACCCCGAGCGGCTCAAGCGCCTGCTGCTGCACCCCGAGCGGCCGGTCCAGCTGGTCATCGCAGGCAAGGCCCACCCCGCCGACGACGGCGGCAAGAAGCTGATCCAGGACATGGTGCGCTTCGCCGACGATCCGGAGGTGCGCCACCGCATCGTCTTCCTGCCCAACTACGACATCGCGATGGCGCAGCCGCTCTACCCCGGCTGCGACGTGTGGCTCAACAACCCGCTGCGGCCCTACGAGGCCTGCGGCACCTCCGGCATGAAGGCGGCCCTCAACGGCGGCCTCAACCTCTCCATCCTCGACGGCTGGTGGGACGAGTGGTTCGACGGCGACAACGGCTGGGCCATCCCGTCCGCCGACGGCGTCGACGACCAGGACAAGCGCGACGACCTCGAGGCCGCTGCGCTCTACGACCTGGTCGAGCACGAGATCGCGCCGCGGTTCTACGACCTGGAGACCGGGGGAGAGCACCACGGCCTCCCGGTGCGGTGGCTGGAGATGATGCGCCACACCCTGAAGTCGCTCGGCCCGAAGGTGCTGGCCACCCGGATGGTGCGCGACTACGTCCACCAGCTCTACGCCCCGGCGGTCGGCAACGCCCGCAGGCTCAACAGCGACTTCCACGGCGCCGCCCAGCTCGCCGAGTGGAAGCGCCGGGTGATCGCCGCGTGGCCCGGCGTGCGCGTCGAGCACGTCGAGAGCAGCGGCGTCGGTGATGCCCCGGAGCTGGGCGCGGTGCTGTCGGTGCGGGCCTTCGTGGCCCTGGGTTCGCTGGCACCCGAGGACGTCGAGGTGCAGCTGGTCCACGGCCGCACCGACGCCAACGACTGCCTGGTCTCTGCCGAGGCCGCCCCGCTCGGGCTGCTGGAGAGCTACGAGGGCGGGCGGCACTGCTTCTCCGGCGACGTCAGGCTCGACCGCTCCGGTCCGTTCGGCTACACGGTGCGGGTCGTCCCGCGCAACAGCCAGCTCACCTCGCCGGCCGAGCTGGGGGTCGTGGCGATCGCCTGAGCGGTCGGGCCGCGGTCAGCCGGCCCGGAAGACGACCACCGTGTGCCGGCCCAGCACGATCCGGTCGCCGACCTTCACCTCGGTGCCGACGGGCAGCTTGGCGTCGGTGCAGAGCACGACCTCGCCGGTCTGCACCCAGTCGTTCTCCGGGAGCACGACGTCGAGCGGCTTGTCGCTGGCGTTGAACCACAGCACGAACGACGAGTCGACCAGCTGCTCACCACGGGGGCCGGGCTCGCGCAGCGGCGCGCCGGAGACGAAGCAGCCGACCGCGCGCAGCGACTCGTCGGCCCAGTCGGCGTCGGTCATCTCCCGCCCGGAGGGGTGCAGCCAGGCCAGGTCCTTCGGGCCACCGACGATCGTGGGCGCCCCCTCGAACCAGTGCCGCTGCCGCAGCGCCGGGTGCTCGCGGCGCAGGCGGAGCGCCGTCTTGGTGATCTCGTAGACGTCGAGCCACGCGTCGTCGGGGCGCCAGTCGATCCAGGAGATCTCGTTGTCCTGGCAGTAGGCGTTGTTGTTGCCGCGCTGGGTCCGGCCACGCTCGTCACCGGCGGTGATCATCGGGACGCCGTTGGACAGGCAGAGCGTGACCATCAGGTTGGCGGCCTGCCGGCGGCGCAGCCGCTTGATCGCCTCGTCGTCGGTCTCGCCCTCGATGCCGTGGTTCCACGAGCGGTTGTTGTCGGTGCCGTCGCGGTTGTCCTCGCCGTTGGCCTCGTTGTGCTTGTGGTTGTAGGACACCAGGTCGCGCAGGGTGAACCCGTCGTGAGCCGTCACGAAGTTGACCGAGTTGTACGCCGACCGGCCATCGTCGGCGTACAGGTCGCTGGACCCGGCCACCCGGGTGGCGACGTCGCGGATGCGGCCCTGGCCGCGCCAGAAGTCGCGCATGGTGTCGCGGTACTGGTCGTTCCACTCCACCCACGGGGGAGGCATCCGGCCGACCAGGTAGCCGTCCATCGAGGTGTCCCACGGCTCCGCGATCAGCTTGACGTGGCGCAGGATCGGGTCCTGGCCGATGGCGACCAGCAGCGCGCAGTTGAAGTCGACCTCGTAGCCCGTGCGGGTCAGGGCGGACATCAGGTCGAAGCGGAAGCCGTCGACGTGCATCTCGGTGACCCAGTAGCGCAGTGAGTCGAGGATGAGCCGCAGGGCGAGCGGGTCCCAGGCGTTGACGGTGTTGCCGCAGCCGGTGACGTCCCAGTAGGTGTCGTCGAACCCGCGACCGTCGTGCGGGACGACGCGCTTGTAGAAGCCGCGGTCGTCCAGCCCGCGGAAGGACAGCGTGGGACCCAGCGGACCGGCCTCGGCGGTGTGGTTGTAGACGACGTCGAGGATGACCTCGATGCCGGCCCGGTGCATCGCCTTGACCATCTCCTTGAACTCGGTGACCTGCTGGCCGCGGTCACCGGCGGAGGAGTAGGAGGCGTCCGGCGCGAAGTAGCTGATCGGGTTGTAGCCCCAGTAGTTGACCGTGCCGCGCTCGAGCAGGGCCGGCTCGGAGAAGAACTGCTGGATCGGGAGCAGCTCGACCGCCGTGATCCCGAGGTCGCGCAGGTAGTCGACGACGGCGGGGGTCGCCAGGCCGGCGTACGTGCCCCGCAGGTGCTCGGGGACGCGGTCGTGGAGCTTGGTGAACCCCTTGACGTGGAGCTCGTAGATGACGGTGTCGCGCCAGCGCCGGCGCATCGGCTCCTCGCCCTCCCAGTCGAAGGACGGGTCGACCACGACGCTGCGGGCGGTGTACGGCGCCGAGTCGCTGTCGTCGCGCACCAGGGGCTCACCGTGCCGGTAGCCGAAGAGCGGCTGCTCGGAGCGGATCGTGCCGGAGGTCGCCAGCGCGTAGGGGTCGAGCAGGAGCTTGTTGACGTTGAACCGGAACCCGTTGGTGGGATCCCAGGGGCCGTCGACGCGGTAGCCGTAGCGCTGGCCCGGTCGCACGTCGGGGATCGCGCCGTGGTGGATGCCGAGGGAGTGCTCGGTCAGCTCGACCCGGGTCTCAGCGCCGTCCTCGTCGAAGAGGCACAGCCAGACCCGTGAGGCGTGGGGTGCGTAGACCGCGAAGTTGGTCGACTCCGGTGACCAGGTCGCCCCGAGCGGCCAGTTCCGCCCCGGCCAGACCCGGGCGGTCTGCCCCCATGTGCTCCACGCTCTCGGACTCATCTCGACCATTGTCGCCGATGGGGCGCTGGTGCACGGCGCATTCACGCGGGATCTCGGGGTGGATAGGGTCTGGCTCACACACTGCCTCATCGACCGGGTCAGCCACCGACCTGAGCACAGCAGACAGCCAAGGGGGAAGCGCATGGAGTTCGTCCGTCTCGAGGTCGACGACGGTGTCGCCACGATCCGGCTGGACCGCCCGAAGATGAACGCGATCAGCGTGCAGGTCCAAGACGAGCTGGCCCAGGCCGCCGCCGAGGCGACCGCGCGCAAGGACGTCCGCGCGGTGGTCGTCTGGGGCGGCGAGCGGGTCTTCGCCGCCGGCAACGACATCGTCGAGATGGGCGAGATGTCCTACACCGACATGGTCGACCGGGTGGTGCCGCTGCAGGGCGCAGTGACGGCGATCGCCCGGATCCCCAAGCCGGTGGTCGCCGCCGTCAACGGCTACGCGCTCGGCGGGGGCTGTGAGCTCGCGCTCGCCGCCGACGTGCGGTTCGCTGCGGAGGACGCCGTGCTCGGCCAGCCGGAGGTGCTGCTCGGGCTCATCCCGGGCGCCGGCGGCACCCAGCGCCTCAGCCGCCTGGTCGGACCGAGCCGGGCCAAGGACCTCATCTTCACGGGCCGGTTCGTCAAGGCCGACGAAGCGCTCGCCATCGGGCTGGTCGACCGGGTCCTGCCGGCCGACCGGGTCTACGCCGAGGCGCTGACCTGGGCGCGCCAGTTCTCCGGTGCGGCCGCCTATGCGCTGCGCGCGGCCAAGGAGGCCATCGACTGGGGTCTCGAGGTCGACCTGGAGACGGGTCTGCAGATCGAGCGGCAGCAGTTCGCCGGCGTGTTCGCCACCGAGGACCGCCGGATCGGCGTGCAGTCGTTCATCGAGAACGGACCGGGCCAGGCCCGGTTCGAGGGAAGGTGAGGTCGATGCCGGAGGAGATCAACCCGAAGACCGGGCCGAAGACCGGCAGCAGGACCGAGGGCACCGGCTCGTCCGCGGTGCCGCCCGAGCGTGCCAAGAAGCGCGTCGGCGGTGTGGACAGCCGGCAGATCCGCACCGTCATCGCGCAGGCGCTGTGGACCGTGTGCGCGCTCGCGGCGCTCTCCCTCGCGGTCGGCGCCCTGCTGGTGGCGATCAAGGCCAACACCGACAACGCCCTGGTGTCGTTCGTCCTCGACGTCGCCGAGGAGGCGGACCTCGGTGTCTTCAGCCGCAGCAACGGACCGATCCAGTTCACCGACGGCAGCAACGCCGACGTCAAGAACACGCTGGTCAACTGGGGGCTGGGCGCGCTCGCCTGGCTCGTGGCGGGCAAGCTGCTGGACAAGCTGATCCGACCCGGCGGCGCGTCGCGCTGAGCGGTGTGACATTTTCAACCGTGGCTGCGGTGTCGGGGCAAGTGACCCGCGGGTAACCTGAGGGACAAATCCGAGAAGCACAGGAGGGGCCGTCAAGGCCGACCACCATGAACATTGTCGTCTGTGTGAAGTACGTCCCCGACGCGACCGCGGACCGGTCGTTCGAAGAGGACTTCACTGTCGATCGCGTCGGCGTCGACGGTCTCCTCTCCGAGCTCGACGAGTACGCCGTCGAGCAGGCCCTGCAGATCAAGGAGAAGCGCGAGGGCGAGGACATCAAGGTCACCGCTCTGACCGTGGGCCCGGAGAAGGCGGTCGACGCGGTCCGCAAGGCGCTGCAGATGGGCGCCGACGAGGGCATCCACGTCGTCGACGACGCGATCGCGGGCTCGGATGCGATCGCGACGTCGCTGGTGCTGGCCAAGGCCATCGAGAAGGCGGGTCCGGTGGACATCGTCGTGTGTGGCCTCGCCTCGACCGACGCCGCGATGAGCGTCGTCCCGCCGATGCTGGCTGAGCGCCTGGGCCTGCCCCAGGTCACGCTCGCCTCGGTCGTGGAGACCCAGGGTGACCAGGTCCGGATCAAGCGTGACGGCGACACCGCCACCGAGGTCGTCGGCGCCACGATGCCGCTGGTGCTCTCGGTCACCGACCAGTCCGGCGAGGCCCGCTACCCCTCGTTCAAGGGCATCATGGCCGCGAAGAAGAAGCCGCTGGAGACGTGGTCGCTGGCCGACCTGGGCGTCGACGCCTCGCAGGTCGGCCTCTCGGTCGCCTGGACGCAGGTCGAGGAGGCCGCCGCGCGGCCGCCGCGCACCGCTGGCGAGATCGTCAAGGACGAGGACGGGTCGGGCGCCAAGGCGCTGGCCGAGTTCCTCGCGTCGAAGAAGTTCATCTGAGGAGCCTGCGACCATGTCTGAAGTTCTCGTTCTGATCGACCACGTCGGCGGCCAGGTCAAGAAGCCGACCTACGAGCTCCTCACGATCGCGCGCCGGCTGGGCACCCCGTCGGCGGTGTTCATCGGCGGTGCCGGTGAGGCCGGCGCGGCGGTCGAGGCGGTCAAGAAGTACGGCGCCGAGAAGGTCTACGTGATCGACGACGCGCAGATCAAGGGCTACCTGGTGGCGCCGAAGGCCGAGGCGCTCCAGCAGCTGGCCGCCACCGTGAGCCCTGCCGCGATCCTGCTGCCCAGCTCCGCGGAGAACAAGGAGGTGGCCGGCCGCCTGGCGATCAAGCTGGAGTCGGGCCTGATCACCGACGCGGTCGACGTCGCCGAGGGCGGCGTGACCACGCAGTCGGTCTTCGCCGGCTCCTACACGGTCAAGGCCAAGGTCACCAAGGGCA
>JAPSKJ010000409.1 GCA_031177735.1 Nocardioides sp. | reverse complement strand
GCGATCCGAGCCGTCAGCTCCTCGACCGACGGGCCGGTGGGGGAGTCCGCGGGATCTCCGGCACGTCGGAACCAGCGTCGGCCGTCAGGGGTGGGTTGCTCCATGTCCGGCCAATCGTATCGGCGCGGGCGGCCTGCCGGGACCGGTTTCGGGGCAGTCGCTTGCGGGGCTCGGGGGCCGGAAGGGAGCCGCGGAATCCCCGGTTAACCGGTGATTCCCGCACTTCTCGGCCTTTGCAAAGGCCGAGAAGTGACAACTTCCCCGGTTAACCGGGGATTCCGCCGCCCGCCCCGCGCTCAGTAGACCAGCGCCTGCACGCCCGGCCGGAGGATCTCCTCGGCGAAGCTGGCCGCGCCGGCGATCCGGGCGCCGGGGAGCAGGTCGGCCTCGGTGAGTCCGCGGCGGGCGGCGCACTGGCTGCACACGGTCAGCGTGCCGGCGGCGAGGACCGCGCCGACCAGGTCCACCAGAGGGGTCGCGAGGGGCAGCTCGAACTGCTCGGCACGGCCGGGGACGGCGTACCACGCCGCCTCGCCGGTCAGCCACAACGAGACCTCGGCACCGGCGGCGAGGGCGGCCGCCGCGACGGTGAACCCCTGGTTGCACCGCTCGGCCTCCTCGGCCCCTGCGGTCACCTTGACGACGAGCGTGCGGGAGGGTTCGGCGGCCATGGCCGAACACTAGACTGCGCGAGTGGCTTTCCATCTCCCCGACAACCTCCACCCCGACTGCGCCCCCATCGCGTGGCTGCTCGGGGCGTGGCACGGCAACGGGCACGGTGACTACCCGACGATCGAGAAGTTCGAGTACGAGCAGCGGCTGGTCTTCCAGCAGGACGGCCGCCCGTTCTTCCACTACTCCGCGCAGAGCTGGGTCATCGACCCCGAGACCAAGGAGCGGATCCGTCCCGCGGCGATGGAGACCGGCTTCTTCCGCTCCTCGCTGATCGAGCCCGGCAAGGCCCGCATCGAGGTGGTCCTCGCCCACAACACCGGCATGGCCGACGTGTGGTTCGGCGAGGCGGCCGACGGCAAGATCGAGATCGCGACCCGCGGCGTGGGCCGCACCGAGACGGCCAAGGAGTACGTCGCCGGCCACCGGCTCTACGGCAACGTGCAGGGCCAGCTGATGTACGCCTACGACATGAAGGCGATGGGACAGGAGCTGCAGCCCCACCTGTGGGCCCAGCTCAACCGGGTCGAGTCCTAGGTGGGCCTTCGAAGGAGCGACGGTGGCTGACTGGCGGGCGACGCTGCGGGAGAAGGGCTACCGGCTCACTCCCCAGCGCGAGCTCATCCTCGGCGCCGTGGACCGGCTCGGTCACGCCACCCCCGACGAGGTGCTCGCCGAGGTCCGCACCGCCTCCTCCGCGATCAACATCTCCACCGTCTACCGCACCCTGGAGGTGCTCGAGGAGCTCGGCCTGATCCGGCACGTGCACCTCAGCGACCGGGCACCGACCTATCACGCGGTGAAGGGGACGACCCACTTCCACCTGCGCTGCCGGAATTGTCACCAGGTCATCTCGGTTGACGAGGAGGAGGCGGCCGCCTTCGTGAGCTCGCTGCGCGAGCGGCACGGCTTCGAGCCGGACGTGGGGCACCTGACCGTGTTCGGCGTGCACACCGACTGCCCGGAGCCCGTTGACCAGACCGACGAAGAGGGACACCACCATGAGCACTAGCCCCCAGCCCGGTCCCCGGCCGAGCCCGTTGGTCGCACTGCCGGGCGCCGTGACCGCCGACGGCATCGACGCCCCGGTCGCTGCGCACTACGGGTCGTTCAACCTCGAGCAGCGCCGGCTGGTCGACGGCGAGGGCTTCGTCGACCTCTCCCACCGCGACGTCGTCGTCATCGCCGGGCCCGACCGGCTGACCTGGCTGCACTCGTTGACCACGCAGTACCTCCTCGACCTCGCCCCGGGCGTGTGGACCACGGCGTTGGTCCTCTCCCCGCAGGGCCACGTGGAGCACTTCCTCCACGGGGTCGACGACGGTTCTGCGTTCACCGCGTGGACCGAGCCGGGCCGCGGCGCGGCGCTGGTGGAGTTCCTGGAGCGGATGAAGTTCTGGTCCGACGTGACGATCACCCTCGAGCCCGACCTCGCCGTGGTCTGGCGCCCGGGCGCCGAGGGCTACGACCCGCAGACGGCCGGGCAGCGCTATGCCTTCGTTCCGCGCGCCGACCTGGCGGCGTACGCCGACGGCGCCGGCCCGGCCGCCGGGCTGTGGGCCTTCGAGGCGCTCAGGATCGAGCGCGGCGAGCCCCGCTTCGGCGTCGACACCGACCACCGCACCATCCCCAACGAGGTCGGCTGGGTCTCGGTCGCCTCCCCGTCGGGCATCGTCGCGCCGGGCGCGGTGCACCTCGACAAGGGCTGCTACCGCGGCCAGGAGACCGTCGCGCGCGTGCACACCCTCGGCCGGCCGCCGCGCCGACTGGTGATGCTGCACCTCGACGGCTCCGAGAACCGTCTCCCCGCCGTCGGTGCGCCGGTGCGGCACGGCGACAAGGAGGTCGGCTTCGTCGGCTCCTCCGCCCGGCACTTCGAGCTCGGTCCGATCGCGCTCGCGGTGGTCAAGCGCTCCGTGCCGGTCGACGCGCCGCTCGTGGTCGACGGCATGCCCGCCGGCCAGGAGGTCGTGGTCGACCCCGAGGTCGGGCTGCACGTGCGCCCGCTGCGCTGAGGCGCCAGC
>JAPSKJ010000408.1 GCA_031177735.1 Nocardioides sp. | reverse complement strand
GCGGCGTACGCCTCGTCGGCCTGGTCGGCGAGCGCTCCCGCGCCCGACTCGACGACCACGTCGTAGCCGAGCTGCTGCAGCTGGCCGGCGGTCGTGCTCGTCGCGGCGACGAGCGTCTCGCCGGGTCTGGACTCTCTGGGTATCCCGATCAACACCGCTCCGGCTCCTTCGTCCGCTAGGTGCCGGTCAACCTACACACGAGCAGCCGTCCTCGGTGTGACCACCGTCACGCGGACGGGTCAGCCGGCGACGCCGTACATCCGGTCACCCGCGTCGCCGAGGCCGGGCACGATGTAGCCCTTCTCGTTGAGCCGCTCGTCGATCGCGGCGGTGACCACCGTGATCGGCACGTCGAGCCCCTCGAGGTCCTTCTCGAGACGGGCGCAGCCCTCGGGCGCGGCGAGCAGGCAGATCGCGGTGATGTGGTCGGCCCCGCGGTCGGTGAGGAACCGGATCGCCGCGGCCAGGGTGCCGCCGGTGGCGAGCATCGGGTCGAGCAGGTAGCACTGCCGGCCGGAGAGGTCGGCGGGCAGTCGCTCGGCGTAGGTCACCGCCTCCAGGGTCTCCTCGTTGCGGGCCATCCCGAGGAAGCCCACCTCGGCGGTGGGCAGCAGCCGCATCATCCCCTCGAGCATGCCCAGACCGGCGCGCAGGATCGGCACCACCAGCGGCTTCGGGGCGGCCAGCCGGACGCCGGTCGTGGGGGAGACGGGGGTGACGATGTCGTAGGCCTCCACCCGCACCTCTCGCGTCGCCTCGTAGGCGAGCAGGGTGACCAGCTCGTCGGCCAATGACCGGAACGTCGGGGAGTCGGTGCGCTCCTCGCGGAGCGTGGTCAGCTTGTGGGCGACGAGTGGGTGGTCGACGACGTGCGTGCGCATGCGCTCGACCTTAGGGCACCCGTCCGGGGGCGAAAGGGGTTGGCCGCGTCCGCCGAACCTGTCACTCTGGAGATCCGGGCCGATGCCCGGGTGAAGACGAGTCGGAAGGAGGCGTGAGGCGTGACTGTGTCCGAGCAGCTCGAAGGCGTGGACTTCGCCGTGGCCGCCTACCGCGAGGAGGGCGTGTGGCAGGTCGCCGAGCTCGCCCCCAACGCCCTCACCGACATCGAGACCCTCGCCCACGGGCTGCGCCGCTTCCCCGGTGACGGCGGTGCCGTCGGGATGGTGGCGGTCGACGAGGACTTCTTCATCATCTGCCGCGTGGCCGGGCCCACGACACGAGTGCTGCTCTCCGACGTGACCGCTGCCGATGAGTGGGAGCTGGCGGCGAGCGTCATCGACTTCCTGGGGCTGCCCATGCCGGAGGAGGACGACGAGCAGGAGCCCGCGGGCGACCTCGGCCTGCTCGGCGATCTCGGCATGAACGCCATCGACATGGGCGTGCTGCTCGACGACTACGACCTCTACCCCGACGAGATGCTCTCCGACATCGCCCGCAAGCTGGGCTTCGGCGAGCTCTTCGACGACGCGGTCGGCCTCACCTCCGCGTGACCCCCGCGTGACCCCCGCGTGAACACCGCTCGCTGGGCCGGGCCGATGCGACAGGCCCTCGACGAGGCGCGCGCCGCGCTGGCCACCGACGACGTGCCGATCGGCGCCGTGGTGCTCTCGCCCTCCGGCGACGTGGTCGGGCGCGGCCGCAACATCCGCGAGTACGCCGCCGACCCCACCGGCCACGCCGAGGTGGTCGCCCTGCGCCAGGCCGCGGCGGCCCGCGGCGAGTGGCGTCTCGACGGGCACACCCTGGTAGTCACCCTCGAGCCCTGCACGATGTGCGCCGGCGCTGCGGTGCTCGCCCGCGTCGAGCGGATCGTCTTCGGGGCCTTCGATCCCAAGGCGGGCGCTGTGGGTTCGCTGTGGGACGTGGTCCGCGACCGACGGCTCAACCACCGCCCGGAGGTGCTCAGCGGTGTGCTCGCCGAGCAGAGCACCGGCCTGCTGGAGGACTTCTTCCGCCGCCACCGGCTCGACGGCTCCCTCTCCTGACCTTCGCTCCCGAACCTTCGCTCCCGAACTTCGGGTAACGGCCGCCGACAACCGTTGCCGCGTCGTCTCGCTGTGGGAGAAACGAGCTTCCAGGGGCATCCGGAGCCGCGGGGGGAATCTGTGGCGCCGGTGCCAGACCACTCGGGAAGGCAGGCACCACCATGGGGGCTCGGATTCGTCGAGCAGCAGCAGTAGCGGCCGCGGTCGCGACGACCGCCGTCATCGCGACGTCGCCGGCGCAGGCCGCCACCAACGACCCGCTCCGCGGGTCGCAGTGGGGGTTGGACCAGGTGCGCGCCGAGGGCGCGTGGCCGACCTCGACCGGCGCCGGATCCGTCGTCGCCGTGATCGACACCGGCGTCGACCTCCACCACCCCGACCTCGCCGGGCAGCTCGTGCCGGGCATCACCACCGTCGACTGTCCGGGCGACGCGGCCACCTGCGGTGACGGTGATTGGGTCGGCCCCGACGGCGTCGCGGAGCCGGAGGACCCCCACGGCACCCACGTGGCGGGGATCATCGCCGCGACGGCCGACAACGGCATCGGCATCGCCGGCGTCGCACCTGACGCGAAGATCATGCCGGTGAAGTCGCTGGACGCCGGCTCGGGGAGCACCTTGGACATCGCGGCCGGCATCATCTGGGCCGTCGACAACGGCGCGGACGTGATCAACATGAGCCTCGGCGGCCTGCCGGGCACCGAGCTGCTCACCGTGCTGGGTGTGGA
>JAPSKJ010000032.1 GCA_031177735.1 Nocardioides sp. | reverse complement strand
TTCGCGTGCATGGGGTCGCCCCTTCGGTCGTGGGTCTGGGCGCGTTTCTACCAGTCTTGTCGTCGCGGCGGGACCCCGGGATGGCGACGGGGCCGGTGCCGGGTCTCCCCGGGCACCGGCCCCGATCCCTCAGGCCTTCTTGCTTCAGGTCCCGGCTGACGCCGTGACCTGGCCTAGACCAAGAAGGCCTTCGTTCCTCAGGCCTTCTTGGTCTCCCAGAAGATCGTCGCGATCTCGTCGATCTTGGCGAGCAGCTTGTCGGCCGCCTCGGCGTCCATCGTGCCCTTGGTGCCGCTCGCGCCGGCCAGCTTGGTCGCCTCGTTGAACAGCGTGTGCAGCTGGGGGTACTTCTCGAAGTGCGGGGGCTTGAAGTAGTCGGTCCACAGCACCCACAGGTGGTGCTTGACCAGCTCCGAGCGCTGCTCCTTGATGAGAACGGCGCGGGTCCGGAAGTCCGGGTCGTCGCTGTCAGCGACCTTGGCGATGATGGCCTTGATCGACTCCGCCTCGATGCGGGCCTGGGCCGGGTCGTACACACCGCACGGCAGGTCGCAGTGGGCGGAGACCTCGATGGTGGGGGCGAACAGTCGCGCGAACATGCGGGTCCTCTCGTCTGTGGTCCGTAAGTAACGGACGTCCTCGAATGGGACACTACTCCCCGTGTCGGACCGGCCACGAGAGACCCAGGGGCCAGCTGAGGCACCCCGGCCGGCCGCCCCGGTGGGCCTCGCGGTGGTCCGTGGTCGCTCGATGCTTCCCACGCTCACCGACGGCGACCGGCTCCTGGTCTCCTACCGGCGCAGCCGACGCGGGAGGGTGCGACCGGGCGCCGTCGTGGTCGCCCGGTTCGCCGACGGGACGATCGCCGTCAAGCGGGTCGCGGGCCGCCGTGTCGACGGCGCGGGCGCGACGGCGTGGTGGCTGCTCAGCGACAACCTCGAGGAGGGGGTGGACTCCCGGCACCGGGGCGCGGTGCCGGACCACGACATCCTGGCGGTGGCCTTCGCGCGGATCTGGCCGCGCCCGCGCCCCATCCACGCGCGCACCTTGTGATCATGTGACGGACGTCTCTCCCGCGGGTCCGTGCGAGGTGCCAGACTCGCCGATCGTGAGCGACTCGACACCTTCTGCTGGGCACCCCATGGCCGGTGACCCGGTGTTCGACCTCCACGTCGGCGGCAAGATGGAGATCAGCGCCACCGTCCCCCTCGCGGGTCGCGACGACCTCTCGATGGCCTACACGCCGGGGGTCGCCCGGGTCTGCAGCGCGATCGCCGAGGACCCGTCGCTGACCCAGCACTACACCTGGGTGCCGAACACCGTCGCCGTGGTGACCGACGGCACCGCCGTGCTGGGTCTGGGCGACATCGGCCCCGCGGCTGCGATGCCGGTCATGGAGGGCAAGGCGGTGCTGTTCAAGGCCTTCGGCGGAGTCGACGGCATCCCGATCTGCCTCGACACCACCGACACCGAGGAGATCATCGAGACGGTCGTGCGGATGGCCCCGAGCTTCGGCGGCATCAACCTCGAGGACATCTCGGCGCCGCGCTGCTTCGAGATCGAGGACCGGCTCAAGGAGCGCCTCGACATCCCCGTCTTCCACGACGACCAGCACGGCACCGCCGTCGTCACCCTGGCGGCGCTGTGGAACGCCCTGAAGCTCACCGGCCGCGAGCCCGCCTCGACCCGCGTGGTCATCCAGGGTGCGGGCGCCGCCGGCGTCGCCGTGGCCAAGATCCTGGTCGAGGCCGGCGTCGAGGACCTCGCGGTGCTCGACCGCAAGGGTGTGCTGAACTCCGTCCGCGGCGATCTCACCCCCTCCAAGCGCGCGCTCGCCGAGATCACCGCCGACCGGACCGGGCGCTCCGGCGATCTGGTTGACGTCCTGGCCGGCGCCGACGTCTACATCGGTGTCTCGGGCGGCACCGTGCCGGAGGAGTACGTCGCCATGATGGCTCCCGACTCGATCATCTTCGCCATGGCCAACCCGCACCCCGAGGTGCATCCGGACGTGGCGCACAAGTACGCGCGCGTCGTTGCCACCGGCCGCTCCGACTTCCCCAACCAGATCAACAACGTGCTGGCCTTCCCCGGGATCTTCCGCGGGGCCTTCGACGCCCGGGCCACCGCGATCACCGAGGGCATGAAGCTCGCTGCAGCGCAGGCGCTCGCCGGCCTGGTCGGTGACGACCTGACCGAGGCCCTCGTCATCCCGGCGCCGTTCGACCCGAGGGTCGGCCCGGCCGTCGCCGCCGCGGTCGCCGAGGCCGCCCGCCGCGACGGCGTCGCCCGCGCCTGAGCGCGACTCGCTAGGTTCGGAGCATGTTCGCGATCTACGCCGAGTCCTTCGCCGCCCCTGACAGTGACGACCCGCTGTCCGGCCTCGTGCTGGGCGAGCGGCCAGAGCCGGAGGTGCCCGAGGGGTGGACGACCGTGACGGTCAGAGCCGCCTCCCTCAACCACCACGACCTGTGGTCGCTGCGCGGGCAGGGGCTGAAGCAGGAGGCGCTGCCGATGATCCTCGGCTGCGACGCCGCGGGCATCGACGAGGACGGCAACGAGGTCGTGGTGCACTCGGTGATCAGCTCGCCGGACTGGACCGGTGACGAGACGCTCGACCCACGCCGCTCGCTGCTCTCCGAGCGCTACCAGGGCACCTTCGCCGAGCGGGTGGCGGTGCCGCGCCGCAACGTGGTGCCGAAGCCGGCCGGCCTCTCCTTCGAGGAGGCGGCCTGCCTGCCGACGGCGTGGCTCACCGCGTACCGCATGCTCTTCACCCAGGGCGGCCTCAAGGCCGGCGACTCCGTGCTCGTCCAGGGTGCCGGCGGCGGTGTGGCCACCGCGTGCATCACCCTGGCGCGGGCTGCGGGCCTGCGTGTCTACGCCACCAGCCGCGACGAGGCCAAGCGGGCGCGGGCGCTCGAGATCGGCGCCCACGAGGTGTTCGAGTCGGGGGAGCGGCTGCCGGTCAAGGTCGACGCGGTCATGGAGACCGTCGGCCGGGCGACCTGGCAGCACTCGGTCCGCTCGCTGCGCCCGGGTGGTGCGATCGTCATCTCCGGCACCACCTCCGGGCCCAAGCTGGACGACGCGATGCTCACCCACATCTTCTTCCTCCAGCTGCGCGTGATCGGCTCCACCATGGGCACCCGCGCGGAGCTCGCCTCGTTGGTCTCCATGCTCGACGCCACCGGCACCCGTCCGCTGATCGACCGCACGCTGCCGATGGATCAGGCGCGGACCGGCTTCGAGGCGATGGCGACCGGCGAGCTGTTCGGCAAGATCGTCCTGACCCGCTGATCCGATGGGCACCTACCTGGTCACCGGGGCCGGTTCGGGCATCGGCCGCGAGGTGGCTCGCCGGCTGCACGAGCGCGGCGACGCGCTGTGGCTGATCGCCCGGTCGCAGGCGCGCGCCGACGCTCTCGCGCAGGAGTTCCCCGGCGCCACGATCGCTGTCGCCGACCTGGCCGACGCGCGCGCCGTGCAGATGCTGCAGGAGTGGCCCGAGGCCCTCGAGGGTGTCGTGCACGCGGCCGGCGTGGTCGAGCTGGGCGCGGTCGAGGAGCTGGACGCGCAGGCATGGAGCGGCCAGCTCGGCGTCAACGTGGTCGCGCCGGCGTTGCTGACGGCGTCGGCGCTGCCCGCCGTGCGCGCGGCCCGCGGGACGGTGGTGTTCGTCAACTCGACCGCCGGCCTCACCGCCAACCCCCGATGGGCCGCCTATGCCGCCTCCAAGGCCGGCCTGCGGGCGCTCGCCGACAGCCTGCGAGCCGAGGAGCAGCGCCACGGCGTCCGTGTGACGACGGTGTTCCCCGGGCGAACGGCCACGCCGATGCAGGAGAAGGTGCACGCACAGGAGGGCAGGGAGTACGCCGCCGCCGACTGGATCCGGCCCGGCACCGTCGCCGACACGATCCTGCACGTGCTCGACCTGCCGCCAGACGCGGTCATCCCCGAGGTGAGCGTCCGTCCGCGCTAGGTGCGGGAGTGCCAGTTGAGCGCGCCGATCAGCAGCATCCGCAGCTGGGTGCGCGCGGTGCGCACGACCTGCTGCTCCGCCTCCGGTCGCCCCTCGGCGCCGAGCAGCGCCTCGGCGGTGCTCACCATCGAGGTGACGATGAGCCCGGAGAGCACGCGGAGGTCGTCGCTGGACCACGCGGCGGTGCCGGGCAGGAGGGCGAGGTCGGTGGCCAGCTCGCGCTCGCACAGCTCGATCTCGTGCCGGATCGCCATGCGCACCGCCAGCGGGCCGGCCGCCCGCTCACGGGCGATGAAGCGGAAGTGCGCCCGGTGCCGGTGCACGTGCGCCACGAGGGTGTCGATCGAGCGGTCGACGATCTGAGCCGCGCCGTCGACCGGCCCCTGCCGCACCTCTCGCAACAGGGCGCGCAGGCTCGCGAACGACTCGTCGACCAGGGCGAGCCCGACCTCGTCGACGGAGGCGAAGTGCCGGTAGAACGCCGTGGGCACGATCCCGACCTGCTTGGCGACCTGGCGCAGGGAGAGCGTCGACAGCGTGCCGTCCTCGGTCAGGTCGAGCGCGGCGTCGAGGATCGCCCGGCGGGTGCGCTCCTTGCGCTCGGCCCGGGTCTCCACGCTCTCCGCAGTCACCCGCCGATGATAGGCGCGAGTGGACGGGCGTGCACCGACCGGCGGAGGCGTCGCGCTGTCGCCCGCCCCGATGACTGGTGACAAGCGCCTGGCGAGTGCGTCTGTGGGCCGCCTCACCTGCGGGGGACCTTGCCAGGAGCCACCGTCACCTGTGATGGTTTGAGTGTACGGCTGTTCACTCAAAGTAGGAGGCGGCATGAGCATCACCCTCGATCTCGGCCAGCGGGTGCTCCGCTCCCGCGCGGTCGCCGCACTGACCTCGCCGCACGGCGTCGACCGCTACCTGGAGCTGGTGAACCCGATGTGGGCCGCCACCGAGGTGCGCGCGCGGCTGACCGCCGTGCACCGCGAGGTCGACGTCCCGGGTGCGCCGCCGGTCACCACGCTGACCTTCCAGCCCACCAACACCTGGCGCGGCCACCGGTCGGGGCAGTACGTCCAGATCGGCGTGGAGCTCGACGGCGGCCGCCGCACCACCCGCGTCTTCAGCATCTCCAGCCCCGACTCACGCCCGGGGGAGCAGTTCACCGTCACCCTGCGCGCCAACCCCGACACCCCGGCCGAGCGGAGCGTCTCGCGCTTCCTCGCCGAGCGGGCCCGCCCCGGCTTGGTGGTCCACCTCAGCCAGGCGGAGGGCGCCTTCACCCTTCCGGACCGGGTGCCCGAGCGGATCGTGTTCATCACCGGCGGCTCCGGCATCACCCCGGCCATGGCGATGCTGCGCAGCCTGCTGCTGCGCACGCACCGCGGCCGCGTCACGTTCCTGCACTACGCACAGAGCCCCGACCACCAGATCTACCGCGAGGAGCTGGCCGACATCGCGCGGGCCGGCTACGGCATCGACGTACACCTGGTCTATCCGCGGCGGGGCGGGCGCTACTTCAGCCCCATGGACCTCGAGCGGCTCGTGCCGGGCTACCGCGACGTCGACACCTGGGCGTGCGGACCGGCCGGTCTCCTGGAGAAGGTCCGGGAGGCGTACAGCGCTGACGGCGAGGTCTCCGAGAAGCTGCGCGTCGAGTACTTCCGGCCGCCGGCGGCCTCCACCGGCAGCGCCGAGGGCGAGGTGGCCTTCACCCGCACCGGTGCCACGGCAGCCAACACCGGCGCCACCCTGCTCGAGCAGGCCGAGGCGGCGGGGCTCCGCCCGGAGTCCGGCTGCCGGATGGGCATCTGCTTCAGCTGCACCACCCGCAAGAGCGAGGGCACCGTCCGCAACGTGCTGACCGGCGAGACCTCCTCCCTTCCCGACGAAGACATCCGCATCTGCGTGAGCACGCCCGAGGGCGACTGCGCCGTCGAGCTCTGACCACCCACTCCCGCGACCACAGGAGCACCCCGATGCCCACCGAGAAGATCTCCCTGACCCCCGAGCAGCTCGAGGCGTTCGGCGCCGAGATGGACGCCATCCGACAGCGCATCATCGCCGACCTCGGCGAGGACGACGCCGCCTACATCCGCAGCGTCGTCAAGGCCCAGCGCGGCTTCGAGATCGCCGGCCGCGCCCTGTTCTACCTGCCGCCGGCCTGGCCGCTGGCCGTCGCCGCCCTCAGCGTGTCGAAGATCCTCGACAACATGGAGATCGGCCACAACGTCATGCACGGCCAGTACGACTGGATGGGCGACCCGGCCCTCAGCTCGCGGATGTTCGAGTGGGACAACGTCTGCCCCTCCGACCAGTGGAAGTACTCCCACAACTACATCCACCACACCTTCACCAACATCCTCGGCAAGGACCGCGACATCGGCTACGGCGTCCTGCGCATGGACGAGGAGCAGCCCTGGCACCCCTACTACCTGGGCAACCCCCTGTACGCGTTCCTGCTGATGGTGTTCTTCGAGTGGGGCGTGGCGATGCACGACCTCGAGGTCGAGAACATCGTCGCCGGCCGCCGCAAGCTCTCCGACAACGCGGCGCTCCACGCCGGCATCATGCGCAAGGTCAAGCGCCAGGCCGTCAAGGACTACCTGCTGTTCCCCGCGCTGACCGGGCCGCTCTTCCCGCTCACCTTGGCCGGCAACGCCACGGCCAACCTGGTGCGCAACATCTGGGCCTTCAACATCATCTTCTGCGGGCACTTCCCGGCCGGTGTCGCCACCTTCACCAAGGAGGAGTGCGAGGACGAGAGCCGCGGCCAGTGGTACTACCGCCAGCTGCTCGGCTCGGCCAACATCACCGGCAGCAAGCTGATGCACCTGATGTCGGGCAACCTCTCCCACCAGATCGAGCACCACCTCTTCCCGGACCTGCCGGCGCGGCGCTACCCGGAGATCGCCGAGCAGGTGCGCGAGATCTGCGAACGCTACGGTCTGCGCTACAACACCGGCCCGCTGCACTCCCAGCTGTTCAGCGTCGCCAAGAAGATCGTCAGGCTCTCCCTGCCCGGCCGGAAGAAGCGACCCGAGGGAGCCGACCACGCGGCACCCGCCGGGTTGGCGGCGTGAACCCGGCGCGACACACTGGGCCCATGACCCCCGCTGACCGGCTGAGCAAGGCCGAGATCCGCAAGGACACCCTGCAAAGCGTCGTCGAGGCGACCGCCACCACAGCCGGCGAGGTGGCCACCATCGTCACCACGGCGGTCAAGCAGGTCGCCGGCGCGCTCGGCGGGCTGGCCACCGAGGTCTTCGAGCTGCGCGACGCGGCCCGCCGCGCCGACGAGGGGTACGCCGCCGGGCCGGCCGACCGCGACGACGAGGTCTGACCCCGGCGGGCCGGGCCGCTCAGTCCTCGGCCGCTCAGTCCTCGGGGTCGTCGAGCCGGGCCAGCCAGGTCGCGAGCCGCTCCACGGCGGTCTCGAACTCAGGATGCACGTCGACGAAGGCCTGCAGCTGCTCGGCCAGCCAGGCCAGGCTGACCTCTTCGTCGCCGCGGCGGCTGGCCAGCTCCTCGATGCCCCGGTCGGTGAAGTACATGGGGCCCAGTCTTCCAAATCGAACGGCCCCCGGGATCACCCGGGGGCCGTTCGTGCTCGGTTCGCGATGCGTCAGGCGAAGGCCCGGTCCAGCAGGTCCTTCTGCTCGGCCAGGTGCCGCTTCATCGTGCCGACCGCGGTGGTCGTCGACGCCACCCGGGCGATCGGCTCCACCGGCCGGTCGAGGGTGTTGAAGATGTTCAGCGCGAAGGTCGGCCACGGGCCCTGGTTGATCGGCTCGTCCTGGACCCACCGCACCGTCTTGAGGTTGGGGTAGGACGCGATCTCGGCGCGGATGTCCTCGGCCGGCCACGGGTAGAGCTGCTCGGCGCGGGCGATGGCGACCTTGTCGCCGAGCTCGCGCTTGCCGCGGTCCACCATGAGGTCCCAGGTGATCCGGCCCGAGCACAGCAGCAGCGTCTCGACCGAGTTCTTGTCGGCGCTCTGGTCGCCGATGAACGGCCGGAAGGTGCCCGAGGTGAAGTCGGCGGGCTGGGAGGCCGCCTCCTTGCGCTTGAGCATGGACTTCGGGGTGAACACGATCAGCGGGCGGTGCTGCTCGCCGAGGGCGTGCTGGCGCAGCAGGTGGAAGTACGACGCCGGCGTGGACGGCTGCGCGACGACGAACGCGTCCTCCGCGGCCATCGTGAGGAACCGCTCGATCCGGCCGGAGGAGTGGTCGGGGCCCTGGCCCTCGTAGCCGTGCGGCAGCAGCAGCACGACACCGGAGTCCTGGCCCCACTTGGTCTTGCCGGAGGTGATGTACTCGTCGATCACGGTCTGGGCGCCGTTGACGAAGTCGCCGAACTGCGCCTCCCACAGCACCAGGGCCTCGGGGCGGGCGACCGAGTAGCCGTACTCGAAGCCGAGGGCGGCGTACTCGGAGAGCAGCGAGTCGTAGAGGTAGAACTTCGCCTGGTCCTCGCTCAGGTGCGACAGCGGCGTCCACTCGTCGGCGTTCTTGCGGTCGATGATCGTGCCGAAGCGGGACACGAAGGTGCCGCGCCGGGAGTCCTGGCCGGCCAGGCGCACCGGGCGGCCCTCCATCAGCAGCGAGCCGAAGGCGAGGATCTCGCCGGTGCCCCAGTCGATGTTGCCCTCGGTGATCGAGGTCGCGCGGCGCTGCAGCTGCGGCATCACCTTCGGGTGGACGGTGAAGCCCTCCGGGGGAGTGACGTAGGCGTCGGCGATCCGCTTGAGCACCTCGGGGGTGACGGCCGTGTTGGCCTCGCCGGTCGGCTTGTCGGGGTAGTCCGGCACGGTCGTCCAGCCCTCGGGGGTGCTGTCGGCCTCCCGGACCTCGGTGAAGACCCGCTCGAGCTGCTGCTGGTAGTCGCGCAGCACCTCCTCGGCCTCCTCGATCGTGATGTCACCGCGACCGATCAGGGACTCGGTGTAGAGCTTGCGCACCGAGCGCTTCTGCTCGATCAGGTCGTACATCAGCGGCTGGGTGTACGACGGGTCGTCGCCCTCGTTGTGGCCACGGCGGCGGTAGCAGACCAGGTCGATGACGACGTCCTTGTTGAACGCCTGGCGGTACTCGAACGCCAGCCGGGCGACGCGAACGCACGCCTCCGGGTCGTCGCCGTTGACGTGGAAGATCGGCGCCTGGACCATCCGGGCGACGTCGGTGCAGTAGAGCGAGGACCGCGACGCGCCGGGGGAGGTGGTGAAGCCGACCTGGTTGTTGATCACGACGTGGACGGTGCCGCCGGTGCGGTAGCCGCGCAGCTGGGAGAGGTTGAGCGTCTCCGCCACCACGCCCTGGCCGGCGAAGGCCGCGTCGCCGTGCACCAGCAGCGGGAGCACGGGGTAGTCGGCGCCACGGTCGAGCACGTCCTGCTTGGCGCGGGCGATGCCCTCCAGGACCGGGTCGACCGTCTCCAGGTGGGAGGGGTTGGCCGCGACGGAGACCTTGATCGTGTCGCCGGTGCCGGCCTCGAAGGTGCCCTCGGCGCCGAGGTGGTACTTCACGTCGCCGGAGCCCTGCACGGTGCGCGGGTCGATGTTGCCCTCGAACTCCCGGAAGATCTGGGAGTACTTCTTGCCGACGATGTTGGCCAGCACGTTCAGGCGGCCGCGGTGTGCCATGCCGATCGTGACCTCGTCCAGGCCGGCCTCGGCGGCCGCCTCGCAGATCTCGTCGATCACCGGGATGGTGGTCTCGCCGCCCTCGAGGGAGAACCGCTTCTGCCCGACGAACTTGGTCTGCAGGAAGGTCTCGAAGGCCTCGGCCTGGTTGAGCTTCTTCAGGATCCGCAGCTGCTCCTCGCGGGGCACCACGTTGACCGGCTGCTCGACCCGCTCCTGGATCCACCGGCGCTGCTCGGGGTCCTGGATGTGCATGTACTCGATGCCGGTGGTGCGCACGTAGGAGTTGCGCAGGATCCCGAGGATGTCGCGCAGCTTCATGAACGGCTTGTCGGCGCGACCGAAGGAGCCGGTCGGGAACTCCCGGTCGAGGTCCCACAGGGTCAGGCCGTGCGTCTCGACCTCGAGGTCGGGGTGGCTGCGCTGCTTGTACTCCAGCGGGTCGGTGTCGGCCATCATGTGGCCGCGCACGCGGAAGGCGTGGATCAGCTCCAGGACCCGGGCCTGCTTGCTGATCTGGTCGTCGTGGCTGGTGGCGACGTCCTGGGCCCAGCGGATCGGGGTGTAGGGGATCCGGAGCGAGCGGAAGATCTCGTCGTAGAAGCCGTCCTTGCCGAGCAGCAGCTCGTGCATGACCTTGAGGAACTCGCCCGACTGCGCACCCTGGATCACGCGGTGGTCGTAGGTCGAGGTCAGGGTCATGACCTTGCTGATCGCGTTCTTCGCGATCGCGTCGGGGGAGGCGCCCTGCCACTCCGCGGGGTACTCCATCGCGCCGACGCCGATGATGGCGCCCTGCCCCTTCATCAGCCGCGGCACCGAGTGGACGGTGCCGATGCCGCCGGGGTTGGTCAGCGAGATCGAGGTGCCCTGGAAGTCCTCGACGGTGAGCTTGTTGTCGCGCGCCTTGCGCACGATGTCCTCGTACGCCGTCCAGAAGGTCGCGAAGTCCATCGACTCGGCGCCCTTGATGCTGGGCACGAGGAGCTGGCGCGAGCCGTCGGGCTTGGGCACGTCGATGGCCAGGCCGAGGTTGATGTGCGCCGGCGTGATCAGGTTGGGCTTGCCGTCGATGACGTCGAACCCGACGTTCATCTCCGGCATCTTCTTGACGGCCTGGACCAGCGCGTAGCCGATCATGTGGGTGAACGACACCTTGCCGCCGCGAGCCCGGGCGAGGTGGTTGTTGATGACGGTGCGGTTGTCCCACAGCAGCTTGACGGGGACCGAACGCACGGAGGTCGCGGTCGGCACGCTCAGCGAGGCGTCCATGTTGGCGACCGTGCGGGCCGGGGCACCGCGGAGCACCGTGTAGGTCGGCGCGTCGTTGGCGGCCGGAGCGGCCGGCGCGGGCGACTCCTTCGGCACCGGCTGGGTGGTGCCCTTCGCCGGCTCCGCGGCCTTGGTGTTGTCGGGCCGGGGCTTCGCCACCGGGGCCGGAGCGGCGGCCGGCTGGGCCGCCGGCTTCGACTGCTGGGCGGGCTGCTGGGCCGGTTGCTGGGCCGGCTGCTGGGCCGGGGTGGGGGCCTGCTGCTTGGCGGGCTGGGCGGCCTGAGCCGGCTTCGCGGGCTCGGCGCCCTCGCCGTTGGCGGTGCCGTTGCCCCCCTCGAAGAAGGTGCGCCAGACGGGATCCACGCTCGCAGGATCCTTGACGTACTGCTCGTGCATCTCTTCGACGAGCCACTCGTTGGCGCCGAACTCGGCGGGGATCTCGGGGGTGCTGGTCGGCGTGTTGCCTGACGTGTGCGGCACGGCTTGGTTCGCCTCTTCCGGATATGCGCGCATTGCTGGGTGTGGACTGGACTTCCGGTCCTCAAGGCTAGACCCACCGGGGGTGAAATGCAGGGCGGTGGGTCGACTGTCGGGCAACACTTGGTGCAGGTGGAAGGGCCGCCCGCGCCATGCGCGCGTCATGCCCCGGCCCCTGGGCGATCTGTGACATGGTGTGCGGCTCCCGTGGGGCACCGACCAGGAGCCCTTCCAGCACGACGCGAGCCACCAGGAGATCGAACGCGCATGAACCGAGGACGCCCAGGTAGGACGCGGGGCGCCCGCGTGAAGCTCGCCGCCGGGGCGCTCGCCGGACTGGTGGTGCTGACCGGTTGCACGGGGGAGGAGGACGCCGCCGCGCCGCCCGCTGCGCCGTCGGCGACCGCGTCCGCGACCCCCGACGCGCCGTCGGTCGCGGTCGAGACCTCCGTGAGGAAGATCACCGGCAAGATCGCGCGGGCCGAGCGGGATCAGCTCGCCGCCGAGGTCGGCGCGCTCGTGGACGGCTGGTTCCAGGCGGCCTACCTCGCCGGCGACTTCCCGCGCAGCGCGCCCTACACGGCTGCGGACTTCCCGGGCTTCTCCGCGGGCGCCGCCGCACTGGCGGTGAAGGACGACTTCCTCAGCAACCGCGCCATCGCCGGGCAGGTCGACGGGGTGGTGCCGGTGAGCAAGGCGGTCGCCCTCGACGTGCTGGCCGTCAACGGCCGGGCGCACGGCATCACGGCGAAGGTCGACCTGGTCTTCGAGACGACCGGCGCCGTCGCCGGCAGTCACCGGGTGCGCGGCCACCTCGACCTGGCCCCCAAGCAGGGACGGTGGCAGGTGTTCGGCTTCGAGATCACGCGCGAGGGCGCGGCAGGAGGTGTCCGGTGAGGACTGCGCGGATCGCTCGACTCGGCCTGCGGGCCGTCGCGTCACTGGTGGTGCTCGCCGCCGTGGCGGTGGGCCTGCCCCAGTCGTCGGTCGCGCCGACCGACGCCGTGCTGGTCAAGGCTGCGGAGGCCCGCGGCCTCGACATCGGCAAGGACGTGGTCTGGATCCTCGCGGTCGGCTCCGACGCGCGGCCCGGCGAGGACATGACCCGCACCCGCGGCGACGCCCTGCAGCTGGTCGGGATCAACACGCGCACGGGTGCCGCCTCGGCCGTCGGCGTACCTCGCGACGCGTGGGTGCCGATCCCGGGCCACGGCAGCAACCGCGTCAACGCGGCGCTCTACTTCGGCGGCCCGCGGCTGCTCGGCCAGACGGTCGGCAACCTGGTCGGGGTGCAGCCGCACTACGTCTTCGTCACGCGGTTCCCGTTCTTCGAGGACCTCGTGGACCGGATCGGCGGCATCACGGTGCGCAACCCGCGGCCGTTCTCCGACGTCAACCTCAAGGACGACGGGTTCGAGCAGGGGAAGATCCACCTCAACGGCTACGACGCGATGGCGTTCGCGCGGATCCGCAAGACCCTGCCCGGCGGCGACTTCGACCGCTCCGCCAACCAGCAGATCGTGCTGCGCGGCATCCAGCAGAAGGTGCGGCAGCAGCAGCACAAGCCGGGCTTCATCGCCCGGGGCGTGCTGGAGGTGATCAAGAAGACCTCCACCGACCTGGCCCCCTCCGAGCTGTTCCGGCTCGCCCAGGCCGTCGCGGCGGTCGACCCCGGCAAGGTGACCACCTGCGTGGTGCCGGGTGCGATCGGCAACGTCGGCGGGGCGAGCGTGGTGCTGCCCAACACGGCGACGGCGAGGCGCTACGGCGACGAGATGCGCAAGGACGCCACGATCCAGAGGTGCTGACGGACAGTGGTCCGCAGCGCCGGATGGCGCCTTCGGCAGGATTCGAACCTGCGACACCTGGTACCGGAAACCAGTGCTCTATCCCCTGAGCTACGAAGGCAAGCGCCGCGAGGGGCGCGATGCGGAACACTACCGGGCGATCTCGGTGCGAGTGAAACCGGTGCGGCTCGATAGGCTTGACCGGTGACTCCCGAGCAGCTCGCCAGCACCGTCGTCGATGTCTTGTCGGCGCTCGTCGAGGAGGGCGCCCTCAGCCTCCCCGACGGCGTCCCGGCGTCCGTCGGGGTGGAGCGCTCGCGCCAGAAGGAGCACGGCGACTACGCCTCCAACGTCGCGATGCAGCTGGCCAAGAAGGCGGGCACCAACCCGCGGGCGCTGGCCGCGCTCATCAAGGAGCGCCTGGAGGCGGCCCCCGGGGTCGCGAAGGTCGACATCGCCGGTCCGGGGTTCCTCAACATCACCGTCGACGCCGGTGCGCAGGCAGGCGTCGCCGCCGAGATCGTCGCGGCAGGGGAGTCCTACGGCCACACCCGCGTGCTGGCCGGCCAGCGGATCAACGTCGAGTTCATCTCGGCCAACCCGACCGGGCCGCTGCACCTGGGCCACACCCGGTGGGCGGTGCTCGGCGACGCGATCGGACGGGTGCTCAGCGCTGCCGGGGCGGAGGTCACGCGGGAGTTCTACATCAACGACCGCGGCGTCCAGATGAACCACTTCGCCGCCTCGATCATCGCGGCGGCGCTCGGCGAGCCCACGCCGGAGAACGGGTACGCCGGCGGCTACATCGACGACCTCGCGAAGGCCGTCGAGGCAGCGCAGCCGGGGATCTTCGCGCTGCCGCCTGGCGAGCGCCTGGAGGCGGTGCGGGAGGTCGCCTACGCCATCCAGCTCAAGGAGCAGCAGGACACCCTCGAGGGGTTCCACACCCACTTCGACGTGTGGTTCTCCGAGCGCTCGCTGCACGACTCCGGCTCGGTGCCCGAGACGCTCCAGCGGCTCAAGGACCTCGGCCACGTCTACGAGCAGGACGGTGCGCTGTGGATGCGCACGACCGACTTCGGCGACGACAAGGACCGGGTGCTCATCAAGTCCGACGGTGAGCTGACCTACTTCGCCTCCGACACCGCCTACTACCTCAACAAGCGTGCGCGCGGCTTCGACCACTGCATCTACCTGCTCGGTGCCGACCACCACGGCTACGTCGGGCGGCTCAGGGCGATGGCCGCCTGCGTCGGCGACGACCCCGCGCAGACGCTCGACGTGATGATCGGTCAGCTGGTGAAGATCCTGCGCGACGGCGAGGAGCTCAAGCTGTCCAAGCGGGCCGGGACCATCGTGACCCTGACCGAGCTGGCCGACGAGATCGGCGTCGACGCGCTGCGCTACTCCCTCGCGCGCTACCCGGCTGACAGCCCGCTCACCCTCGACGTCGCCGAGATCACCAAGGCCTCCAACGACAACCCCGTCTACTACGTGCAGTACGCCCACGCGCGGACCTGTCGGATGGCCGAGAACGCCGCCGACCTCGGGATGACGCTGCCGGGCGCGGACTCCTTCGATCCCAGCCTGCTCACCCACGAGCGCGACGGCGAGCTCGCCCGGGCGCTGGCGGAGTTCCCGCGCGTCGTCGCCTCCGCGGCGGAGCTGCGCCAGCCGCACCGCATCGCCCGCTACCTGGAGGCGACCGCGTCGGTCTTCAACAAGTGGTACGACACCAAGGAGTGCCGGATGCTGCCGCAGGGCGATGAGCCGGTGACGCCGACCAACGAGGCGCGTCTGGTCCTCGTCCACGCCACGCGCACGGTGCTGGCCAACGGCCTCGGCCTGCTGGGCGTGACCGCGCCCGAGAGGATGTGACCCCGCGATGACCCACGAGGCCGGCTGGGCGCACGCGCCCGGCGCACTCAACGGACCGTCCTGGCTGCGCGCT
>JAPSKJ010000407.1 GCA_031177735.1 Nocardioides sp. | reverse complement strand
GGCTGGTCGCCTGGGTCTTCGGTGGTGGCCCCGTCTGGGTCGTCCCCGTGCCCGGCGGTGTTGGAGTCGGTGGCATGGGAGCTGTCGTGGCTGGCGCTCGCCTCGTCGACCGGACCCACGACGCGGCCGCCGACGACCGCGATGCCGAAGATCGCGACGATCGCGGCCATGAAACCGGCGAGCTTGATCGGGGTGCTCATGCGAGCTGGTAGCCGGCTTCCTGGACGGCGGCGCGGACCGCGTCGTCGTCGAGGGGTTCGGCGCTGGTGATGGTGACGGCTCCGCTGGGCAGGTCGACCTCGACGCTCTCCACGCCGGAGATCTCGGTGACCTCCTCGGTGACCGAGGCGACGCAGTGGCCGCAGGTCATGCCGGTGACGGTGTAGGTGCTGGTCTGGCTCATAGCTGGTTCCTTACTCGTTGGTGTGCCGGATGGTCTGGGGCAGGGCGGCTCAGGAGCGGACGAGGCGAGCGATGGCGTCGGAGGCTTCCTTGAGCTTGATCTGTGCCTCCTCGCCGCCGGCGGCGACGGCGTCCACGACGCAGTGGGCCATGTGCTCGTCGAGCAGTCCGAGCGCGACGGCCTCGAGGGCCTTCGTCATCGCCGAGATCTGGGTGAGGATGTCGATGCAGTACTGCTCCTCCTCGACCATCCGCTGCAGCCCTCGCGCCTGGCCCTCGATGCGGCGCAGCCGCTTGAGGTAGTCGGGCTTGGTGTTGTTCGCGATGTAGCTGTGCTGGTGCTCGTCGTGACTGTGCGGCATCGGGCTGTCCTTCTCCCTGGAACGTTGCGGTCACTCTCAGGGTACCCCCCTCCGGTATCTCGTGGTACTGTCCCGATCTCTGCAATACGTTACCCCCCTAGGGTATCACCGCAACCGCGAGGTCCCGCCCCGACGGGACACTGTCGAAGGAGAATCAGATGTCAACCACCACCAAGCCGGGGGCGGACCGCCGCTGGCTCGGGCTCGCGGTGATCGCCGCGGCCCAGTTCATGGTCATCATGGACACCTCGATCATCGGTGTCGCCCTTCCGCGCATGCAGGCCGAGCTCGGCTTCACCCCCGAGAACCTCTCGTGGGTCTTCAACGCCTACGTGGTCGCGCTCGGCGGCCTGCTGCTCTTGGGCGGCAAGCTCTCCGACGTGCTCGGCGCTCGCCGGGTGTTCTCGGCCGGCTGGGTGGTCCTGCTCGCCGGATCACTGGTCGCCGGCCTAGCGGGCAACGTCACCGTCGAGCTGATCGGCCGAGCGGTCCAAGGCGCCGGCTCGGCGCTCATCGCACCCTCGGCCCTCACCCTGCTCTTCATGCTGTTCGGTGCCCGACCCGACGAGCTGCCGAAGGCGCTGGCGCTCTACGGTGCCGCGGCACCCGCCGGCGGCACCGCGGGGGTCTTCCTCGGCGGCGTGATCACCGAGTACCTGTCCTGGCCGTGGGTCTTCTACATCAACATCCCGATCGCCCTTCTCATCCTCGCCCTGGTCCGCGGCGTGATGCCCGCCGGTGGCGCCGGCTCGGGCCGGCGCGTCGACGTCCTCGGCGCCGTGACCGTGACGGCCGGCCTCGGAGCAGCCGTGTACGCGGTGGTCCAGGCCCCCGAGATCGGGTGGAATGCCCCGCGCACCTGGTGGGCGCTCGCCGGCGCGGCGGTCCTCGTCGCCGCGTTCGTCGTCCTGCAGGCCAAGGGCCGCGACCCGCTGGTGCGCCTCGGCATCTTCCGCGCGCCGAACCTGGCACCGGCGAACCTGGCCCAGCTCCTGCTGGGAGCGGCGTGGATCCCGATGTGGTTCTTCCTCAACCTCTACCTCCAGCAGGTCCTCGGCTACACCGCCTTCCCCAGCGGCGCTGCCCTGCTGCCGATGACACTGCTGATCATGGTCGGGATGATCGTGCTTGCACCTCGGGTGCTCGCAGCGATCGGCCCGAAGGCAGCCACCGTGACCGGCATGACACTGCTCGCAGCGGGAATGGTCTGGCTGGCGCTGATCGACGCCGACGGCTCCTACGCCGTTGACGTCCTGCCCGCCTCGCTGCTTGCTGCGCTCGGCATGTCGCTGGCCTTCATCCCCACCCTGGGCACCGCGATCTCGGCCGCGCGACCCGAGGAGGGCGGCCTGGCATCCGGCATCGTCAACACCAGCTACCAGATCGGCTCCGCGCTCGGCCTGGCCGTCATGACCGCCATCGCCGCCGCCAACGGCGCCGACCAGCTCGGCGACAAGACCGCCCTGACCGAGGGCTACTCCGCGGCGTTCGTCGGCGCCGCCATCGTCGCGGCAGCCGGTGCACTCTCTGCGCTCGCTCTCTTCCGCTCCGCAAGCACCTCAACCGAGACCCAGGCCGCCCACGAGCACGTCGCGGCCTGACAAGCCGGCCGGCCCCGACAACGCGGACCGGTACACGAGCCGCCCTGGCTCATCCATCGCGAAAGGAAACCATCCACACATGAGCGACATCACCGAGTACACCGTCCAGGGCATGACCTGCACCAGTTGTGCCACCAAGGTCAGCGCCGCCGTCAACCAGGTCCCCGGAGTCATCACGACCGACGTCGACCTCGCCACCGGGACCATCAAGGTCGCCGGGCCTGACGTCAACGACACCGCGGTCCGCACTGCCATCAGCGACGCCGGCTACCAGGTCAACTGACCCGCACGACAGCGTCGCCATCCGGGTAACGGCTGGCGACGCTGTCGTGCACCCGAGCGCCCGCAGCTGATTGGAGTTCACCTGGGTCC
>JAPSKJ010000406.1 GCA_031177735.1 Nocardioides sp. | reverse complement strand
CCCCCGAGGGTGAGCCGGTCGTAGTCGATGCTGAGCACACCGGCGTCCGTCGCCTTCTTCAGGCACGCCGCCCCGGACTCGGAGTCGAGGTTGACGATCATCAGGACCTGGACGCCCTCGTTGATCATGCCGTCGCAGATCGTCCCGAACTTCGCGGTGTCGCCCTGGGCGTTCTGGATGTCCGCCTCGATGCCGGCCGCGTCGAAGGCCGCCTGGAGGCTGGGCCGGTCGTTGTTCTCCCACCGCGGGGAGGTGGTCGCATCGGGGAGGATGACCCCCACCTTGCCGCTCTCGCCGGCCTGCTCGGTGCCGCCGCTGCCACCCTCGGCGGTGTCGCTGTCGTCACCGCACGCGGCCAGCGCCCCGAAGGCCAGCACCCCGCATGCCGCCACCGACGCGAACCGCGCGCCCTTGCGCCTGTTCATCACTCGACCTCCCGATCTGGAGAGTGACCTAGGTCACCTCCGTATGTTGTGGTCCACAACATACGGACGCGGACCCGCGTCGGCAAGAGGTGCGGGGCAGGCTTTCCCTACCGCGCGAAAACCGGCCGCCGCTGCCCCGGCGACGGACCCGGAGCGACCCTGGGCCTCAGGCGGGCCAGGCGCCCGCGAAGAGCTCGCGCGTCTGCGAGAGCAGCTGCGGCAGCGTCTTCGTGCGGCCGATGATCGGCATGAAGTTGGAGTCCCCGACCCATCGCGGCACGACGTGCTGGTGCAGGTGGGCGGCGATGCCGGCCCCGCCGGCCTCGCCCTGGTTCATGCCGATGTTGAAGCCCTCCGCCCGGGAGACCGCTCGCACGACCCGCATCGCGGTGCGGGTGAGATCGGCGATCTCGACCGCCTCCTCGTCCGTGGTGTCGGTGTAGTCGCCGATGTGCCGGTAGGGGCAGACCATCAGGTGCCCCGAGGAGTAGGGGTAGAGGTTGAGCACGACGTAGGCCAGGTCGCCGCGGTGCACCACCAGGCCCTCCTCGTCGGACAGCGACGGGATCCGGCAGAAGGGGCACTCCCCGGCACTCGCGTCCAGCGGCTTGCTCTCACCACGGATGTAGGCCATCCGATGCGGCGTCCAGAGCCGCTCCAGGTCGTCCGGCCGCCCCACGCCGTCTTGGTGCAGTGCAGCGTCGCTGCGGGTCTCCCCGGTCACGGGGCGACGCTGGACTGAGCGGCGAGGGGAGCTCGGCGGATCATCTCGTCCACCGGCCGGTCCGGGTCGAGCACGATGCCGAGGCGCCGTGCGTGGCCGTCGATGAGGTGCCAGACACTGCTGCTCATCATGTGCACGAGCGTAGCGGCCGGCAGCGCGTCGTCGGCTCGGGAGATCCAGCGTCGTACGCCGCTGAACACGCCGCCCACCAGGGAGAACACCAGCGGGTCGAGTGCGGCGGCGTCCTCCTCGGACGGGTCGGCGCCCAGGGCCTCCAGTCCGGCCATGATCAGCGCGCCGACCTGCCCGGAGATCGCCTCGAGCGCGGCCTGCAGCGGGCTGTCGGTGTCGCCCCCGATGTCGTGGTCAGCGAACCGGTGCAGGGCCGGGTGGGCGACCGCCCAGCCGACGTAGGTGCCGACGACGCGCTCGATGATCTGCGGGATGGTGCCGTCGAGGGTGACCTTCGGCAGCAGCTCACCGGCCAGCTGCTCGATGACCTGTCGTTGTGCGGCGCGATCGAGGTCGGTGCGGTCGTTGAAGTGACGATAGACCACGGTGCGGCTGAGTCCGGCGCGCTCGGCGATCTGCTGCACGTGCACCTCGGCGCCCGGCTCGCTCTCCTCCACCACCGCGATGGTGGCGTCGATGATCTGCTGGCGCCGCTGCTGGTTGTGGTTGTCCCACCGCGACTGGCGTCCGTCGCCGCTCGGCGCGACCCGGGGGGTCATCGCGGTCGCGAGACCTTCCCCGTAGCAATCCCGGAGGTGGCGGCGCGGCGGCTCATGCCCCGCATCTTATGCACCAACCTGGTAGGCGAGGAGATCACCCGGGAGCGGTCTGCCCGGGCGACCCGGCGCATCTCCTCGACGTCGACGATCTTCACCCGCACCCGGCCGGCCTCCGCGCCGCGGCGGCGCTCCTCCCGCTCGATCGCCTGCCAACCGCGCAGGTCCACGTAGTCCGGTCGGCGAGCCCGCACCAGCGCCGCGGTGGCCGCGGCATCGCCCTCGGGGTCGGAGAGGATGCCGGCGTCGAGGTCGTCGAGCAAGGCGTCGACGGTCTCCTCGGCGTCGGTCTTGTTGGTGCCGATGAAGCCGGTGGGACCGCGCTTGACCCAGCCGGCGACGTACACGCCGGGCTCCACGCGGCCCGCCTTGTTGGGCACGGTCCCGGTCCGGGCGTCGTAGGGCAGGCTGTCCACGGGCAGGCCGTGGTAGCCGACCGCGCGAAGCACGAGGCCGGTCTCGATGACCTCGGTCCTTCCGGTGGCCACTGCGCGCAGGACGCCGCTCTCGTCGGCCTCGAGCCGGTTGAGGCCGACCTCGAGGCCGGTGACGCGGCCCTCGCCGAGGATCCGCACCGGTGAGGTGAGGAAGCGCAGCACGATCGTCTTCTTGGCCGGGTCGACCGGGCGCCCGAGCAGCTCGCGGAGCAGGCGCGACTTGGTGTCGTCGCCCGCGATCCCGTCCTCGCTGAGGGTGGCCGCGTCGACGACGACGTTGATCGAGTCCAGGCCGACCAGTCCCACCAGCTCGGGGACGGTGAAGGCGGCCTGGGCCGGGCCGCGACGTCCGAGCACCACGACCTC
>JAPSKJ010000405.1 GCA_031177735.1 Nocardioides sp. | reverse complement strand
CGCAGCACGAAGACCGCGCGCTCGACCGGTTGCAGGGTCTCCAGCACCGTGAGCATGGCCAGCGAGATGCTGTCCGCGAGCTCGACGTCCTCGGCCACGTCGGGGGCGGTCAGCAGCGGCTCGGGCAGCCACTCCCCGACGTACTCCTCCCGCCGCCGCGACAGCGTCCGGAGCCGGTTGAGGGCGAGCCGGGTGGCGACGCGCACCAGGTAGGCGCGGGCGTCGTGCACCTGCGTGTGGTCGACGTCGGCCCACCGCAGCCAGGTCTCCTGCACCACGTCCTCGGCATCGGCGGCGGAGCCGAGCATCTCGTAGGCGACGGTGAAGAGCAGGCTGCGATGGGTGACGAAGGCGTCGGCACCGTCCAGGACGCTCACGAGGCTGACGCTACTCGCGGGCGCGGGCTGCGCTCGGCCAACGGCTTGAGCCCGCAGGCCGCCGCGAAGCCGTCGGACTCGATGCCCAGCGCGACGTTGCCGCGCGTGGTGAAGTTGGCGAAGGCGATCACGGCGGTCAGCTCGACCACCGCCGCCTCACCCAGCTGCTCCACCAGCCGCTCGACCATCGCGTCGGTCACCGTGGGCTCGGTCTCGGTCATCGCTTCGGCGTAGGCCAGCACGTCGCGCTCCAGGGGCGTGAAGAGTGTCGACTCGCGCCAGCGCGGCACCTCGCGGGCCTTCTCCATGTCGAGGTCGTTGTTGTGCGCCTCGAAGTAGTTGAAGTCCAGGCACCAGGTGCAGCCGACCATCGAGGCCACCGCCATGTGCGCGAACGACTTCAGCTGCTCGTCGCAGGCGTCCCACTTCTTGACCTTCGGGCCGAGGCTGGACATCCCCATCAGCACCTTCTGGTTGTGCCAGTAGACACCGATGGCCGTCGGCACCTTGCCGGTCAGCTTGGTGGCGAACCGCTTGATCACCATGCCCTTCAGTCCGGTGATCTCCGCGGGCTGGATCCTCGTCATGTCGTCCTCCTCGATTCGGTGGGGTACGACATCCAGACACCGGCGGCGCCCGCGGTGTGACAACGGCTTAGGCTTGCGGCTCGTGGCTGCTGCTGAGTTCCTCTACTCCGACCTGCTCCCGATCGGCAAGGACGACACCCCGTACCGCCTGATCACGACCGAGGGCGTCAGCACCTTCGAGGTCAGCCAGGCAGACGGAACCAGCCGCACCTTCCTCCAGGTCGACCCCGAGGCGATCCGGCTGCTGACCGCCGAGGCGATGAAGGACATCAACCAGTACCTCCGCCCGGCCCACCTGGCCCAGCTGCGTCGGATCATCGACGACCCGGAGGCCTCCGGCAACGACCGCTTCGTCGCCCTGGACCTGCTCAAGAACGTCAACATCTCCGCCGGCGGCATCCTGCCGATGTGCCAGGACACCGGCACGGCGATCGTGATGGGCAAGAAGTCCGAGGGCGTGCTGACCGGCGCCGACGACGCCGAGGTGGTCTCCCGCGGCGTGTACGACGCCTACACCCGGCTCAACCTCCGCTACTCGCAGCTCGCGCCGCTGACGACGTACGAGGAGAAGAACACCGGCACCAACCTGCCGGCGCAGGTCGAGATCTACGCGACCGAGGACTCACCCGTTGGGCCGGAGTACAAGTTCCTCTTCATGGCCAAGGGCGGCGGCTCGGCCAACAAGTCGTTCCTGTTCCAGGAGACCAAGGCGATCCTCAACCCCGACCGGATCCTGACCTTCCTCGACGAGAAGATCCGCTCGCTCGGCACCGCCGCCTGCCCGCCCTACCACCTGGCCATCGTCATCGGCGGTACGTCGGCCGAGTTCGCCCTCAAGACCGCGAAGTACGCCTCGGCGCACTACCTGGACTCCCTGCCCACCTCCGGCTCGCTCAGCGCGCACGGGTTCCGCGACCTGGAGCTGGAGGAGAAGGTCTTCGAGCTGACCCAGAGCTTCGGCATCGGCGCCCAGTTCGGCGGCAAGTACTTCTGCCACGACGTCCGGGTGGTCCGGCTCCCGCGCCACGGAGCCTCGTGCCCGGTGGCGATCGCGGTGTCCTGCTCCGCCGACCGTCAGGCGCTGGGCAAGATCACCGCCGAGGGCGTGTTCCTCGAGCAGCTGGAGACCGACCCCGCGCAGTACATGCCGGACGCGGGCATCGCCGAGGAGATCGCTGCCGGCGAGGTGGTGAAGGTGGACCTCAACCGGCCCATGCAGGAGATCCTCGCCGAGCTGTCCTCCTACCCGGTCAAGACCCGCCTCTCGCTGACCGGCCCGCTGGTGGTGGCGCGCGACATCGCGCACGCCAAGATCAAGGAGCGCCTCGACGCCGGCGAGGAGATGCCGCAGTACCTGAAGGACCACCCGGTGTACTACGCCGGGCCGGCCAAGACCCCGGACGGGATGGCGTCGGGCTCGTTCGGCCCGACCACCGCCGGCCGGATGGACTCCTACGTCGAGCAGTTCCAGGCCGCGGGCGGCTCCATGGTGATGCTGGCCAAGGGCAACCGGTCGAAGGTCGTGACCGAGGCGTGTGCCCAGTACGGCGGCTTCTACCTGGGCTCGATCGGCGGCCCCGCCGCGCGGCTGGCGCAGGACTGCATCAAGTCGGTCGAGGTCATCGAGTACCCCGAGCTCGGCATGGAGGCGGTGTGGAAGATCGAGGTCGAGGACTTCCCGGCCTTCATCGTGGTCGACGACAAGGGCAACGACTTCTTCACCGACCCCGCCGGCACCACGACGGTGCCGCTCACCGGCATCCGGGTGCGCTCCCGCGAGCGCTGAGGCA
>JAPSKJ010000404.1 GCA_031177735.1 Nocardioides sp. | reverse complement strand
CCGACCTGCCCCCGCCGGCCTACGCGCACCCCGGCGACGCCGGTGCCGACCTGTGCACCACGGTCGACGTCACCCTCCGCCCGGGGGAGCGGGCGCTCGTGCCGACCGGCATCGCGATCGCGCTCCCGGAGGGCTACGTGGCGCTGGTCCACCCCCGCTCGGGCCTCGCCGCCCGGCACGGGCTGTCCATCGTCAACACCCCCGGCACCGTCGACGCGGGTTACCGTGGAGAGGTCAAGGTGATGCTGATCAACCTCGACCCGCACGAGCCGATCGAGCTGCGCCGGGGGATGAGGATCGCCCAGCTGGTCTTCCAGCGGGTCGAGCGGGCGGAGTTCGTCGAGGTGACGGCACTGCCCGAGTCGATCCGGGGAGCCGGGGGCTACGGTTCCACCGGGGGTTTCGGCGCGCGGGTCGGCGACGGAAGCACCGCCGCCGCGAACGAGCACCGGTCGTAGATCGCAGGAGAGAGCAGAAGTCGTGAAGTTCCGCCGCAAGTCCGCCGAGGCGCCTGTCGAGCACACTGACGAGGCCGCCGACCAGGCGACCCCCGACCCGGCCGCCCTGGTCCAGGGTCCCTACGACGCCGACGACCTGCCCGCCGCCGTCGCTGCCGTCGAGCGCGTCGACCTCGGCTCGCTGCGCGTCGCACCGTTCCCCGGGCGCGAGCTGCGCCTGCAGGTCGACGAGCGCACCCAGAGCGTGCAGTCGGTGCTGTTCACCAACCCCGAGGGCGCGCTGGAGCTGCGTGCGTTCGCGGCGCCCCGGGGCGGCGACCTGTGGGCGGAGGTGCGCCCGCAGCTCGAGGCCGACGTCGTCCAGCGCGGTGGCACTGCCGAGGAGCGCGAAGGTCGCTTCGGGCCGGAGCTGGTGTGCCAGCTGACGATCCGGACCACCGAGGGCCAGACCGGCACCCAGCACTCCCGGATCATCGGCGTCAACGGTCCCCGCTGGCTGCTGCGCGCCACGCTGCTCGGCCGGCCGGCCGTCGACCCGGCCGCGGCCGGTGAGTGGGAGGACGCCATCGCCGGGCTCGTGGTCCACCGCGGTGAGAACGCGATGCGCGTCGGTGACGCGCTTCCGCTCGTGATGCCGCCCGGCGCCCGCCGGGCCGGCTGACGGCGCGCGGAGGGCGACGATGATGGAACTGGTGATCCACGCGCACGAGCGCGGTGACCTGGTGGCCGGCCGACGAGCGGAGCCGAAGCGCTCGCGTCGCGAGGTGGCCCGGTGAGCAAGGGCAGGCTGCGCCGCAGCATCAGCGCCTGGGCGAACACCGCCGACCAGGAGGCGCGCGACCTGCGCAAGGAGTACGCCGAGGCGGGTGTGGTCGACTGCGCGCACGCACCCGACCGCGAGAAGGTCACCCTGCGGGGCACCCTCCGCACCGTCACCCTGCGACCACGAGGCGGCGTGCCCGCGCTGGAGGCCGAGCTCTTCGACGGCACCGGCACCCTCACCGTGGTGTGGCTGGGCCGGCGTCGCATCGCCGGCATCAACCCCGGCCGCTCGCTGCAGGTGCAGGGGCGGATCGGCGTCCACGACGGCGTCCGCACCATGTACAACCCGCGCTACGAGCTGATCCCGTGACCGACGACGTGGACGGCGGGGACGCCGTCGCAGCCCGCGACAAGCCCCGCTTCGAGACCGTCGAAGCGGTGGTGCGGCACCAGATGGCCGAGTCGCTCGGCGGCCGGCGGGGCATCCTCGAGGCCGGCATCCCCGGCATCGTCTTCACCGCGGTGTGGCTGATCGCCAAGGACCTTCGGCTGGCGCTCGTGCTCAGCGGCGCCGTCGCGCTCGCGGCGCTCGGCCTCCGGCTGATCCAGCGCTCGACGGTGCAGTACGTCATGAACGCGATCGTCGGGATCGGCATCGGCTGGGTCTTCGTGCGGCTGGCCGCCAGCAGCGGGGGATCGGAGTCCGACCAGGCGCTCGCCTTCTTCCTGCCCGGCATCATCTGGTCGGGCATCTACACCCTCGCACTGGTGAGCAGCTGCCTGGCCGGCTGGCCGTTCATCGGCTTCCTCGTCGGCAGCGTCACCGGTGACCCGACCGCGTGGCACGACGACCCGCAGATCGTGAAGCTGTGCAGCCGGCTCACCTGGCTCTTCCTGGCGCCGGGCGGCATCGGGGTCGCGCTGCAAGGGCCGGTGTTCCTGCTCGGCTGGACCGGAGCGATCGACAAGGACCTCGCCGTGCTCCTGCTCGGCGTGCTGCGCCTGGGGCTCGGTTGGCCGCTGCGCATCGCCGCCTGGGGCGGCATGATCTGGCTGCTCGCCCGCGACGCCACTCCGATCGAGCCCGCGCCGCGCCGCGCCGAGGCCTGAGGCGGTCCGCCTCAGCCCTCGACGCCGGTCGCGGCGTGCGAGGCGCCGACCGGTTTGCTCTCCGGGGAGCCGCGCTGACGCAGGAAGATCGCGAGCACCGCGAACGAGCCCACCGCGAGGAGCTCGGACTGCCAGTTCTGCAGCGTCCGCGCCCAGAAGTCGGAGGCCAGCAGGTAGTCGCCCCACCCGATCGGGTCGCGGAACTGCTCGAGCCGGGTCTCGTTGTACGCCGCCCACCCGGCGACCGACTGCACGAGCCACGAGGCGAGGAAGACCGAGGCCATCACGATGGTCAGCGACGTGGAGTAGAGCGAGGTCCGCCAGCCGCCGGACTTCGCCCAGGCGGGGGAGTCCTCCTCGGCGTACTCGCCGATCAGCTGGTCCTTCGCCGACTCCAGGCCGGCCTTGTGCATCTCCTTGGACTC
>JAPSKJ010000403.1 GCA_031177735.1 Nocardioides sp. | reverse complement strand
GTCGGGTTTCAGCGGACCTGGCGAGAGCGGCCGAGCGTCGTCTCCCACGCGGTCATGCGCTGGACCACGGCGAGCTTCTACCTGCTGGGCGGGGCGCTGGTGAGCCTCGTTGCGGGTCTGCTCGGCGCCGGCGCCGATGGGCGGGGCGTCGCCGTCGTCGGTGCGATCGCCGGGGCGCTCGGGCTCCTGGTCGCGGTGCTGGGACACCGCTGCCCGCGCTGGGCCTTCCACGTGTTCGCAGTCCTCGGCACCGCGCTGGTCACCGTGCTGGTGCTGCTGGGCGGCGGGGGCGCCGCGTCGATCGCGTTGAGCGGGCCCTATGTCTTCGTCATCGTCAACACGGTCTTCCTGTTCCCGCTGTGGCAGAGCGTGTGCCACGTCGTGCTGACCGAGGTCGCCTGCGCGGTGAGCCTGGTGCACGTCGGCGCGACGTCGGGCCACGTCGTCCTGGTGATGGGCTCCACCCTCGGCATGGGAGCGATGGTGGCGTGGCTGGCGCGGGCGGCCAGCGCCGCCGACGAGGATCCGCTGACCGGACTGCTGAACCGGCGCGGCTTCGACAAGCGCCTGGAGGAGGTGCTGCGCACCGCGGACCGCGAGGGCGGGCAGGTCGCCCTGGCGGTGCTCGACGTCGACCAGTTCAAGCAGGTCAACGACGTCGAGGGTCACCTCGCCGGCGACCGCCTGCTGCTCGCGTGTGCCCGCGCCTGGGTCGACCTCGTCCCGGAGGACGCTCACCTGGCGAGGTACGGCGGCGACGAGTTCACCCTCCTCCTGCCGGGCACCCCCTTGGGACGTGCCGCCGACCTCGTCGACGAGCTGCGCCGCCACACTCCTGAGGAGGTGACCATCTCGGCCGGCGTCGCCGCGTGGCAGCGCTCCGACTCCGGCTCCATGCTGATCAGCCGCGCCGACGTCGCGCTCTACGAGGCCAAGACCACCGGCCGCGACCGGTCGGTCGCCTACGGCGACCCGCACCGTGCCGCCAGCGAGCTCGAGACGGCGATCGCCGCCGGCCAGCTCGTGATCGCCTACCAGCCCATCGTGCGGCTGCGCACCGGCGAGGTCGTCGGCTCAGAGGCGCTGGTGCGCTGGCGTCACCCCGACAAGGGCCTGATCCTCCCGGACCACTTCATCCCGGAGGCCGAGCGGACGGGCGCGATCCGCTCGCTCGGGCGGTGGCTGGTGGCCGAGGTGTGCCGCACCGTGATGGAGGGGCCGGAGCCTCGCCGGTCCGTGGGGATCAACGTCTCGGCCCAGGAGCTGCGCAGCCCGGAGTACGCCGCCGTGATCGTGGAGCAGCTCCGGCTGCACCGCATGTCCGGCGACCTGCTCGTCCTCGAGGTCACCGAGGGCGCGTTCGACGACGACGACCCGCACGTGCTCACGAACCTCGCCGCTCTCCGCGAAGCCGGCATCCTGGTCGCGATCGACGACTTCGGCTCGGGGTACTCCTCGCTGCGTCGCCTCGCGCACCTGCCCATCGACATCATCAAGATCGACGGCGCGCTGGTGCGCGCCATCCGTCCGGACTCCCACGACGCCCCCATCCTCGAGGCGATCGCGACGATGGGCCGCAGCCTCGGCGTACGCCTCGTCGCCGAGCGGGTCGAGACCGCCCACCAGGTGGAGGTGCTGGTCGGCCTGGGCTACGAGCTCGGTCAGGGCTTCCACTTCGGGCGACCAGCGCTCGACTGAGCCTCAGAGGAACGGGTCGGTGATCTGGCGCAGGTCGCTGAGCGCATCGGTCACCAGGCGGAGACGGTCGGGCCCGAGGTGCTCGGCCCACTCCCGCTCGATCCGCCGCTCGATCGTGCGCGCGACCTTCTGGGCCTGCCGCCCGCGCGGGCCGACCATCACCAGGCGCGCACGCGCGTCGGTCGGATCGGGAACGCGCTCGACGTACCCGGCCTTCTCGACCTGGTCGACGAGGAACCCCGCGGTCTGCTTGGTGACCTGCGCGGACTCCGCGAGCTGGGTCAGCCGGATGCCGTCCTCGGGGACGCGCGCCAGCAGCCGCGCCTGCGCGAGGGTGAGGTCGTGGCCGGCCTCCCGCAGCGCCGCGAGGACGCGCTGCTCCACATGCCGGGCGGCGATGAACATGAGGAGAGCAGGATGCATGGCGCGCCTTGACAGGTTAGTCAGGAAGACTGACGATATTTGGTCAGGGAATCTTACCAAGTGAGGCCGTCATGGACAGCGCAACACTCTGGGACCACATCCACACCGAACGCCGCGCCCTGGCCGATGTCCTGGCCGGACTTTCCGAGCCGCAGTGGCGCCACGAGACGCTCTGCCCCGGCTGGAGCGTCCGCGACGTGGCCGCCCACGTCATCGCCCATCCGCAGATCCGCGTCCACGAGCTGCCCGGGATGGTGGCCCGCAACCTCGGCCGCGGCTACAACGCGACGATGTTGCGTGAGGTCCAGCGCCGAGGCGCCCGCGAGACGTCCGAGTCGATCCTGCGGGACTTCGAGAAGTACGACGCCTCCACCCGCACGGCGCCCGGCACGACCGCCCGCGAGGCGCTCATCGACGTCCTCCTGCACACCCAGGACATCCTGCGCCCGCTCGGGCTGGTCCACGACATGCCGCCCGAGGCGGCCGCGGTCGCCGCCGACCGCGCCCGCAGCCTCGCCTGGCTCACCGGCTGGACCTCGGCCAAGCGGCTGCGGCTGGTCGCCACCGACATCGACTGGGCCCGCGGCACCGGCCCGGAGGTCCGCGGCCCCATGCAGGAGCTGCTCATGGTCGCCA
>JAPSKJ010000402.1 GCA_031177735.1 Nocardioides sp. | reverse complement strand
GCGGCCTTCTTGGCGGGCGCCTTCTTGGCGGTGGTCTTCTTCGCCGTCTTCTTGGCCGGAGCCTTCTTGGTGGTCTTCTTCGCCGGACCCTTGGCCCGGCGCTCGGCCAGCAGCTCGGCGGCGCGCTCCAGCGTCAGCGTCTCGATGGCGTCGTCCTTGCGCAGGGTGGCGTTGTACTCACCGTCGGTGACGTAGTCACCGAAGCGGCCCGACTTCACCACGATCGGCTGGCCGGAGACCGGGTCGTTGCCGAGCTCCTTCAGCGGCGCCGCGGCGGCGGCGCGTCCTCGCTGCTTGGGCTGGGCGTAGATCCGCAGGGCCTCGTCGAGGGTGATCGTGAGCAGCTGCTCCTCGCTCGCCAGCGAGCGGGAGTCGGCACCCTTCTTCAGGTAGGGCCCGTAGCGGCCGTTCTGGGCGGTGATCTCCTCGCCGTCCTCGGCCACGCCGACCACGCGCGGCAGGGAGAGCAGCTTGATCGCGTCGTCGAGGGTCACCGTGTCGAGCGACATGGACTTGAACAACGATGACGTGCGCCCCTTGGCGGCGCCCTTCTTCGGCTTGGCGTCCTCCGGCACCACCTCGGTGACGTACGGCCCGTAGCGCCCGTTCTTGGCCACCACCTCCAGGCCGCTCTCGGGGTGCACGCCGAGCTGGATCTCCTCGCCGGCGGGGTTGGCGAGCAGCTCGTTGGCCTTCTCCAGGGTGAGCTCGTCGGGCGGCAGGTCGTCGGGCACGTTGGCACGCTTGGCGAACGGCGCGCCGTCGTCGCCCGGGCCCTCGATGTAGGGCCCGTAGCGACCCACCCGCAGGTGGATGCCCGAGTCGGGCCCGCCGATCGGGTAGGTCGCCAGGTCTCGGGCGTCGATGTCGCCCAGCCCGTCGACGAGCTGCTTGAGGCCCTCGTGACGCTCCGAGCCGTAGTAGAACTCCGACAGCTCCGAGACCCGGTTGCTGCGCCCGCCGGCGATCTCGTCGAGCGCCCGCTCCATCTGCGCGGTGAAGTCGTAGTCGATCTGCCGCGGGAAGTGCTCCTTGAGCAGCCGCACCACCGAGAACGCGATCCACGCGGGCACGAGGGCGGTGCCCTTCTTGTACACGTAGCCGCGGTTGAGGATGGTGCCGATGATCGAGGCGTACGTCGACGGCCGACCGATCTCGCGCTCCTCGAGCTCCCGGATCAGGGTCGCCTCGGTGTAGCGCGCCGGCGGCTTGGTCTCGTGTCCGTTGGCCCGCAGCGACGCGGCGGTCACCGCGTCACCCTCGGCGAGCGCCGGCAGCCGGGTCTCCGCGTCGTCGCTGGCCTGGTCTGCCGCATCCGTGCCCTCCACGTAGGCCTTGAGGAACCCGTGGAAGGTGATCACCCGGCCGCTGGCGGAGAACACGACGTCCTCGCCGGTGCTCGCCGCGCCACCGATCCGGATGGTGACCGACTGCCCCACGGCGTCCTTCATCTGGCTGGCGACCGTGCGCATCCAGATCAGCTCGTAGAGCCGGAACTGGTCGCCGGTCAGGCCGGTCTGCGCCGGGGTGCGGAAGCTGTCGCCGGCGGGGCGGATCGCCTCGTGCGCCTCCTGGGCGTTCTTCACCTTGTTGGCGTAGGTGCGCGGCGCGTCGGGGAGGTACTCGCCGCCGTAGAGCTCGGCCACCTGGTTGCGTGCCGCGTTGATCGCGGTGTCGGACAGCGAGGTGCTGTCGGTACGCATGTAGGTGATGAAGCCGTTCTCGTAGAGCCGCTGCGCGACGCTCATCGTCACGCTGGCGCTCATGCCGAGCTTGCGGCTGGCCTCCTGCTGCAGCGTGGTGGTGCGGAACGGCGGGTAGGGCGAGCGACGGTAGGGCTTGGACTCCACCGACCGGACGTCGTACGTCGTGTCCGACAGGGCCGCCACCAGCGCCTCGGCGCGGGGCCGGTCGAGGTGGACGACGCCCTTCGCGGAGGCCTTCAGCACGCCGTCGGCGCCGAAGTTGCTGCCGCTCGCGACCCGGGCGCCGTCGACGGTCCACAGCTTCGCGGGGAACATCCGCTGGTCGTGCTTGGAGCCGGCGTCGAAGGTGCCGTCGAGATCCCAGTAGGAGGCGACCTTGAAGTCCATCCGCTCCTGCTCGCGGTCGACGACCAGGCGGGTGGCGACGGACTGGACCCGGCCCGCGGAGAGGCCGGACATGACCTTCTTCCACAGCACCGGCGAGACCTCGTAGCCGTAGAGGCGGTCCAGGATGCGACGGGTCTCCTGGGCCTCGACGAGGTCCATGTCGAGCTCGCGGGGGTTCTCCGCGGCGGCCTGGATGGCCGACTTGGTGATCTCGTGGAAGACCATCCGCTTGACCGGGATGTTCTTCGGCTTCAGCTCGTCGAGCAGGTGCCAGGCGATCGCCTCGCCCTCGCGGTCCTCATCGGTGGCGAGGTAGAGCTCGTCGGCGTCCTTGAGCAGCGACTTCAGCTTGGCGATGTGGCTCTTCTTGTCCCGCGGCACGACGTAGTGGGGCTGGAAGCCGTTGTCGACGTCGACGGCCAGCCGCCCCCACGGCTTGTCCTTGATCTTCGCCGGGGTGTCCGCCGCGCTCTGCGGCAGGTCGCGGATGTGGCCGATGGAGGACTCGACGACGTAACCCTGGCCGAGGTAACCGCCGATGGTGCGGGCCTTCGCCGGAGACTCGACGATCACCAACTTGTGTGCCACGAATGACCTTCTGTCGTGCTGTGGGGGAGGGAGCGGCCTCCCGCTGGAGGCTCACGGCCGAACACGGTAGCGCGTGCTG
>JAPSKJ010000401.1 GCA_031177735.1 Nocardioides sp. | reverse complement strand
GGCTTGGTGAGGTAGTCGTCGGCGCCGGCGTCGAGACCCTCGACCCGGTCACCGACGGCGTCGCGCGCGGTGAGCACCAGGATCGGTACGTCGTTGCCGGCCTGTCGCAGCGCCCGGGTGGCCTCGATGCCGTCGAGTCGCGGCATCATCACGTCCATCACCACCAGGTCGGGGTGGGCGGAGGCGATGTTGGCCAGCGCCTCGGCACCGTCGGCGGCCTGGAGCACCGCGTAGCCGTTGAACTCCAGCGACCGGCGCAGCGACTCGCGCACGGCCTTGTCGTCGTCGACGACGAGGACGCGGTGCTGGGGCGTGCCGGACGTGCTCACCCGCCCACTGTGCCACTGCCGACTGAGCGCGGGCTGAGAGGCGGGTGAGCTGTCCGCGGCGGCCCCGCCGGCCACCCGGGCCCGCGTCGCGTCAGGAGGCGACGCTCGGGTCAGGCGTTCTCCTTCTTGAACACCGACACGCCCCACCAGACCGCGAGTGCGAAGAGCGCCGCCGCCCAGCCGACACCCCAGCCGATCGCGTCCAAGCCCAGGTCACCGGCGAACGACGACCGGACGGCGTCGACGATGTGCTTGACCGGGATGACGTCGGCGACCGTGCGCAGCCACTCGGGTCCGAAGTCCATCGGCAAGAAGATGCCGCTGAGCAGCAGGATCGGCATGAGCAGCATGTTCATGACCGGCGCCATCATCTCCTCGCTCTTGACCTGCAGCGCGAAGGCGTTGGACGCCGCGGCGCAGGCGCCGCCGACGAGCACGGTGATGAGCACGCCGACGACCATCCCCGCCGCCTCCATGCGCATGCCCATCACCAGGCCGAGTCCGACCAGGATGAGCGCCTGCACCAGCAGCTGCAGCAGGTCGCGGTAGAGACGGCCGAACAGCAGGGCCGCCCGGCTGGCCGGCGTGACGCGCTCGGCCTCGATGACGCCCTCGCGCCACTCGCCGATGAGCGAGAAGCCGGCGAACATCGCGCCGAAGATGCCGAGCTGGACGAGCATCCCGGGGACGAACCAGTTGAAGTGGTTGCCGCCGAGCTGGTCGACCAGCGGCTTGAGCAGGGGACCGAACAGCAGCAGGTAGAGCACCGGCTGCATGATCCCGATGATCACCCAGACCGGGTTGCGCAGGTTCATCCGCAGCTGGCGGTTGAACACGATCCACGACTCGCGGAAGAAGCCGCTCGAGCGGGGCCCGCGCTCGAGGGTGGGCGGGGGTGCGGAGCGGGACAGGGAGGACTCGGCGGTGGTCATGCGGGGACCTCCTCGGACTCGGTGGCACCGGTGTGGTCGGCCTCGGCGGCGGCCTCCGCGTCGCGCAGCGACCTCCCGGTCAGGGACAGGAACACGTCGTCGAGGGTCGGGCGGGCGACCTCGATCGACTCCAGGGAGACGCCCGAGCCCTCGAGGTCGCGCAGCAGACCGGGCACGACCTTGCCGGCCCGCGGCACCCGGCCGCGCACGTGCCGGTCGACCACCTCGACGTCGGTGCTGATCGAGGCGAGCTTGTCGCGCGCCACGCTCACCTGCTCGTCGGTCGCGACCTCCAGGTCGACCAGGTCACCGGCCACGGCGGCCTTGAGGTTGTCGGAGGTGTCGCTGGCCACGATCCGGCCGCGGTCGATGATCAGGATCCGGTCGGCGAGGGCGTCGGCCTCGTCGAGGTAGTGGGTGGTCAGGAACACCGTGGCGCCCTGGGAGGCCCGCAGCTGGCGGATGTGCTCCCACAGGTTGGCCCGCGCCTGCGGGTCGAGCCCGGTGGTCGGCTCGTCGAGGAAGATCAGCGAGGGGGAGTGGATCAGCGCCATCACGATGTCGAGGCGGCGCTTCTGCCCCCCGGACATGTTCTTCGGCATCCGGCGCCACATGCCGTCGAGGTCGAGCTGGTCGAAGAGCTGCTGGCCCTTGGCGCGGGCCTCCTTCCGGCCCATCCCGTAGAGCATCCCGTGGTCGACGACCTCGTCGCCGGCATAGGCACCGGAGAAGGTCGAGCCGGCCTGGGAGCAGTAGCCGATGCTGCGGCGCACCTCGACGGACTGGGTGGCGACGTCATAACCGGCGACCGTCGCGGTGCCGGCGGTCGGCTTGAGCAGTGTGGTGAGGATGCGGAGCGTCGTGGTCTTGCCGGCGCCGTTGGGGCCGAGGAAGCCGACGACCTCGCCCTCCTCGACGTCGAGGTCGACACCGTCGACGGCCTGCACCGCCGTCTTGTTCTTGCCCTGGCCGGTGTGAAAGGTCTGCACCAGGCCGCGCGCGTGGATCATGGTGGACTCCTGGGTTGACGGGATCCCACCTCAACACAGTCCGCCGACAGTGCGCGACCGACTAAAGCAGCGCTCGCCTCCGCTGGTGGCGCGCGGGTCAGTCGGCGAGGCAGACGGCGATCAGCTCGCCCGGCCGTCGCCCGGTGTAGCTCGCCCAGCCGCGCTCGAACCGCACCTGCCGGACCCGGCCGTCGGGGGTGCGGATCAGCGCGGTGGGGCCGGACCGCGGACGCCCGCGGTCGGTGACGGTGCAGTCCAGGCCGGGGAGCGCGCGGTGGCTCAGCACCGCCCGGTCACCGGCCAACGCGCTGGTGACCGCGCCCGGCGTGCTGCCGCCACCGTGCAGCGCGAGCGGCACGGCGAGCGCAGCGGCCACCGCAGTCAGCGCGAGCGCCTTGACCGTGGTGACCCCGTGGGCCAGGCAGCGGGTGGGACGCATGGGGGCAGTGGCCCTTCCCAGTAGGTGGTCCGACGCACCATCAACGACCGTCCGGC
>JAPSKJ010000031.1 GCA_031177735.1 Nocardioides sp. | reverse complement strand
GGTGCGGGTGGGGTGGTCGGCGGTGCGGCCGGTCATGTCGGACGACGGCGGCCGGGTGAGCGGCCTGCAGATCGACGCCAACTCCGGTGGCCGGACCGAGGTGGTCCCGGCCGACCTGGTGGTGGACGCCAGCGGTCGGGCCGCCCGCAGCCCGGCCTGGCTGGAGCAGCTCGGCTACCCGCGGCCCGAGCAGGAGGAGGTGCCGGTCCGGCTCACCTACGCCAGCGTGCTGCTGCGGCTGCCCGAGGGCGCCGGGCTACCGCCGTTCGCGCTGGCCGGTCCGGTGCCGGAGCGGTCGACGGGCTTCGCGCTCAACCACGTCGAGAACGACACCTGGGTGCTGACCGTCGCCGGCATGGGCGACGCGGACCCGGGGCACACGCTGGCGGACGTGGTGGCCGTCCTGACCGGTTGCGCCGACCCGGCGATCGTGTCCGCCGTGTCCGCCGGGACCGCCTTGAGCGAGCCGGTCCGGTTCCGCTATCCGGCCAGCCAGCGTCGGCGCTACGAGCGGCTGCGGCGCTTCCCCGAGGGGCTGCTCGTGATGGGCGACGCGGTGTGCTCCTTCAACCCCATCTACGGCCAGGGAATGACGGTGGCGGCGCTCGAGGGGCGAGCCCTGGACCGGCTGCTGCGGCAGGGTGGCCCGGTCGCCGCTCGCCGCTTCTTCCGCGACGTGGCCAGGATCGTCAGCGTGGCGTGGGACCTCTCCGTGGGCTCCGACCTCGCGCTCCCGCAGGTGGAGCACCCGCGCTCGGTGCGGGTCCGGCTCGTCAACCGCTGGGTGGGGCGGGTGCTGACCGCCGCCGAGACCGACCCGGTGGTGACCATCGCGTTCCTGCGCGTCGTCGCCTTCCTGGACCCGCCACAGGCGCTGTTCGCTCCGGCGGTGCTGCGCCGGGCGCTGCGGGCGGGACGGCACGGCCGCCGGCCCACTCCCGCGACCGACGTGCCGGCGGCCGCCGCAGCGATGGTCAGTCCGCCCCCGGTCCGCTCGGCGTAGCGCCCCGGGCGGCACCTCGCGGGCTGCCCGCACCGGGCGAGCCCGGTGGAGACGGCGATCCGGTCGCCTCGCGGCGGTCGGGAACCGGTGGGCGCTGGCCGCGGGCCGGGGTCCCGGGTCGCACCGGACCCGGGTGGCTCCATACTGCCGCCATGGCTCGCCGTGCCGACGTGCTCCTCGCGCTCCTGCTCGTGCTCCTGTGCGCCGAGCCGGCCACCGCCCGGTCGAACGACGCCACCCCGGGCGTGCGGTTGCCCGCCCCGGGCGCGGCATGGGACTACCAGATCGGAGGCGCCCGACCGGTGCCCACGGGCGTGCAGGTGGTGGTCCGCGACCGGTCCGAGGCGCCGGCGGGGGAGTACCCGGTCTGCTACGTCAACGGCTTCCAGGCGCAGCCCGACCAGGCCCGTTTCTGGAACGCGCCCCGCCGCCGCGGCCTGCTGCTGACCGATGGCTCCGGCCGGCGGGTCACCGACGCCGGGTGGGGGGAGTGGCTGTTGGACACCCGCACACCGGCCAAGCGCGCCCGGCTGACGGCGATCATGGCGCGGTGGGTGCGCGGCTGCGGGGACAAGGGATACGCCGCGGTGGAGTTCGACAATCTCGACTCCTACACCCGGTCGCGGCGGCTGCTGACCCGGCGGGACAACGTCGCCTACGCCCGGCTGCTCACGGAGGCCGCCCACCGTGCGGGCTTGGCGGTGGCGCAGAAGAACGCCGTGGAGCTCGCCGACCGGCGCGGCCGGATCGGCTTCGACTTCGCCATCGTGGAGGAGTGCGGGAGGTGGAGCGAGTGCGAGGCCTATGCGGACGCCTACGACGGTCGTGCCTACCTCGTCGAGTACCGCGCGGAGGACTGGGAGGCGGCGTGCGCAGCGGTGGGTGACCGGGTCTCGGTGATCCTGCGGGACCGCATGGTCACCCCGGCCGGCCCCTACCGCGGCTGCTGAGTCCGAGCCGCGAACGCGAGCCTCGTCCCCCCGGGTCCGCCGAGGGGTCCGTGGGGCCCGTCCACCGGCCGAGCAGCCGGCCCCCGCTGCGCCGGGCCGGCCGCGGAGGCGGCCGGCCCGGCGCAGCGGAGGCTGCGACAAGTCGCTCAGCGCACCCGGAGCACGACGTGCTCCCTGACCGGGGCCAGCCCGTCACCGGTGAGCCGGACCCGCACGCGCACGTTGCCTCGGCGGTCGGGTGCCGGCACCTTCAGCACGGTCCTGCCGTCCGTCACCGTCCTGCGCACCGGACGCTCGCCGGGGGTGCGGACCACCAGGCGTCCGGCGACGGGTTGGCCGTCGATGCCGCGCACCCGCAGCACCAGGCGCGCGAAGCCCTCGGCGCGCACCCACGCCGGCTTCGCCTTGACCTTGACCCGGACCGCGCGCGGCTCGGCCGGGGGAGCGGGCACATCGGTCTGCGGACCGGTCGGCACGGTCGGCGGACCGGTCGGCGGGTCGCCCGGGTCGGACCCTGCGGTCAAGGGCGCCACCAACCGGGGGGCGTCGCCAGAGGTGTTGGCCGCCAGCAGGTAGGAGCTCGGCGCCCCCGGCAACCGCATGGTCAGCTGGGCGCGGCCGGTCTCGTCGAGGGTCACCTGCTCGAGGAAGACCACCGCGTCCGGTGCCGGCGCGGTCGCGTCGGCGCCCTTCTCGAGCACCATCACGCTCACCTGCGCACCGGCCTCGCCGGGACCTGCGTCGAGTGCGAGGAGGGTGGTGCCGTCCTCGCCCGCACTCGTCTCGTGGATGATCCCGACAGGGGCAACGGCGGCGAACGGTGCTGCCCGATACGCGACGGCGGCCCGCTCGACCGGCGCCTCTGCCTGACCGCCGCCGTCCGTCGGAGCCGCCTGGCCGCGCAGGAGCGGACGGCGGAGGGCGGAGTCCCAGGTCCACACGGTGGCCAAGTCCCAGCCGAGCACGCCGGTGTACGTCGCCTCGTCCCCCGCCTGGGCGGCGGCGATCGTCGCGCCGTTCAGGCTCGCGGGACCGGTCGCGGGGACCGACTGCACGTCTGCGACGACCGCGTCCGAGGCATAGTTGTCCACCAGCGCCGGCGTGTGACCGGACAGCGTCCGGGCCACCACGCGGTGCGCGTACGCCGTGCCCTTCACGAGCGGATTGAGGGCGATGCTCTGCCTCAGCGTCGTGCCGTTGTAGGAGTAGCCGGCCAGGCCACCCGCGTTCTGGTTCCCGACCACCTCGACCGAGCCGGCCGCGTAGGTGCGCTCGGTGAGGCTGCCGCCCGTCGAGGCACACTGGGTGGCGCCACCCGCGATGCCGACCAGGCCGCCGGCCTGCCGCCCCGCCGCGGCGGTGACGTCGGCTGAGGACCAGGCGTCCCGGATGGTGCCGCAGCTGTAACCGACCAGGCCGCCGACGGTCGCGGCACCCCGGATCACGCCGGTGGTGGCCACCCGCTCCAGGGTGCCGTCGTTGCGGTCGGCCAGCAGGCCGACGTTCTGCTTGCTGGTCTCGACCGACGCATCCGCCAGGAGCAGGTCGTGGACCGAACCGCTGACGCTGGTGAACAGGCCGCCCTCGGTCGAGGAGTACCCGCGCAGCGTGTGCCCGGCGCCGTCGAGCTCGCCGGTGAACGCGGGGGTCACAGGGCCCACGCCGGTGAGGTCCAGGTCGGCGGCGAGCCGGAACCGCTCGCCGGGGTAGGCCGCCAGCTCGAGGAGGTCCGCGGCCGTGGTGAGGAGGTAGGCGCCGTCGCGATCCCGCTCCAGCGCCGGTCCGGGCTCGACGGGGTCCTCCGCCGGGGGAGCGTCCTCGGTCACGGCCCGCAGCACCGGACGCTTGCCGTCCTCGTCCCAGGCCCACACCGAGGTGAGGTCCCAGCCGAGCCGGTCGGTGAAGAAGGCGCTGCTACGCACCTGCGCGGTGGTGGCCGTGGCGCCGTTGAGCGTGCTCGGCCCGGTGGCAGCGTCGGCCTGCTCGGCTGCGGCGACCGACTCGGCCGCCCAGTTGTCCGCCAGGGTGGCGACCTGCCCGGCGAGGACTCGTCCGAGGAACCGGTGCGCCCAGGCCGGCGCCTGGACGGTCGGGTTGAGCGCCACCGATCCGCGGATCTCGGTGCCGGTGTAGCCGTAGCCAGCCACACCGCCGATGTTGCGCACGCCCGCGGAGACAGGTCCTGCGGCGTACACCCGCTCGGTCACCGAGCCCGCCAGCGCCACGCCGATCAGCCCGCCGGCCTCGGTGTTCTCACTGCGCACCGTCGCGGTGGAGTAGGCGTCGCGGACGATGCCCGAGGAGTCGCCCACCAGGCCACCGGCCCGGCTGGGGGCGGTGACTGATCCGGTCGTGTAGACCCGCTCAACCGTGCCGGTGCTGGCGTTGGCCAGGATGCCGGCCCGCGCGGCGGGCGAGGTCACGGTCGCGTCGACGACCGCGAGGTCGTGGACGTGGCCCGAGATCTGCGCGAAGAGCCCGCCCGTGGAGGTGAGGCCGGTGATGGTGTGGCCGGCCCCGTCCAGCTCACCGACGAACGCGCCCGGCAGGGAGGTGAACGCAATCCCGGTCAGGTCGAGGTCTGCGGCCAGGACGTAGTCGTAGGCAGGGTGCTCGCCGATCTGGCGCAGATCATCGACGGTGTCGACGACGTAGAACCCACGGGCGTCGGCCGGCAGGTCCGGCGTCTCCGGGGGTGCCACCTCCTCCGGCGACATGCGCAGGACGGGCCGCTTGCCGGCCTCGCTCCACGCCCACACCGCGTCGAAGTCCCAGCCCCGGGCCTCGTAGAAGGCCTGCGTCTGGATGGTCGCTGCCGGGACGACCTCGCCCTTCAAGTTGTCGGCCGCAGGCGGCTCGTTGAGGCTCTGCCCGGCGATCGGCACCAGCCGGCTCACGTAGTTGTCGGCAAGGTCCGCCCGGTGTCCGGTGTAGACGCGTCCCACGATGGCGTGGGCGTAGCTGGGCGCGGAGATGTTGCGGTTGAGCGCGACGACGCTGTGCACGACGGTCTCGTCGTAGCCGTAGCTCACCACGCCGCCCGCGTTGCGCGCGCCGGCCGTCACCGCGCCGGTGACGAGCACGTCCTCGGTGACCGAACCGCTCCGGGCGAGGCCTACGGCGCCGCCGGAGTAGGCGCCGGTGACGTGGACGTCGGCGTCGGAGTGGCTGTCGCGGAGCACGCCGAAGTGCTCACCGACGATGCCGCCGGTGCTGCCGGACGCGCTCACCGAGCCCTCGACGCGGACCCGCTCGATCAGGCCGTGGTTGACGTCGGCGACCAGGCCCGCGGTGGCGCGCTCGGTCGTGACGTCGCCCCGGACCACGAGATCGCGGATCGTGCCGCCGTTGTCGGCGAACAGGCCGGGTCCCTGGTTGGGCAGCGCGCCGAGCCCGCTGATGGTGTGCCCGGCCCCGTCGAAGACGCCGGTGAAGGCCACCGCCCGGCCCAGCTGGGTGCGACCCTCTCCGGGCACCTCGAGGTCGGTGGTCAGCCGGTAGTAGCCGGCCGGGTCGTTGTCCACCTTGCTCAGGTCGTCGGCGGAGTCGATGAGGTAGGGGTCGGTCTCGGTGCCGTTGCCCGCCAGACCCTCCTGCAGGGTCACCGCCGGGCGCAGCGGCTTGCCGTTGGCGAGGGAGTCCCAGACGAAGAGCCGGACGGTGTCGCTGGGTTGGACGGGCAGCGGTGTGTCGAAGGCGACGAACTGCTCGCGACCGGTCTGGGCGAGGCGGACCTCCTCGCTGCGCAGGGCGATGACCTGCTCGCGGCTGTTGTCGTACGTCGCCGCCGTCACCGTGACGGTCTCGCGGCTGCCCGGATGGCTGAGGAAGCCGACCCCGTCGAGCTCCCGGTCCTGGACCCGCGCCGAGGACAGCTTCCAGGAGCCGCGCGGCTTGGTGATGGTGTAGCGGTCCACCACCCGGCCGTCGATGGTGTACGCGGAGAGCTCGAGACCCGCCTCGGTGACCTCGAGGACGCCACCGACCTGCGTCTTCTCGTCGAAGACGACGTCGTCCCACCAGAACTCGGAGTTGTCGTAGAACTTCGGCCCCGAGGAGCCCATCGTGACGAACGTCGTGCCGGCGGCCTCCTCCTCGGGGGTCCGGGCGAGCCGTCCTTCGAAGACGGTCGAGCGCTTGTAGACGTGGTCGTGACCGCCGACGTAGAGGTCGACGCCGAGCTGGTCGAGCACCGCGGTGACCCGGTCGCGGTCCAGGTCCATGCCGGCGTCGTCGGCGTGGCTGCCGCCGTAGTAGGAGAAGTGGCCCAGCACCACGTGCCAGGTGGCCTCCGAGGCGCGCACGTCCTCGATCAACCAGTCGAGCTGCTCGGCCAGGTCGAGGTTGGAATTGAGGACGGAGAAGTGGACGGGCCCTCGGTCGAAGGAGTAGTTGCTCTCCCCGATGGCGCCGTTGTCGGGCAGGTTGTAGACGTTGGAGAAGATCGCGCTGCGCTCGCCGGTGACCGCGTCGTAGTCGAGGTCGCCGTAGGTCTCGTGGTTGCCGACCATCGGTGCGAGCTGCAGGTCCAGGCCGTCGAGTGCGTGCTCCTGCACCTCGGTCCAGTACTGGCCGCGACCGCCGTTGTCGACCAGGTCGCCCACCTGGACGGCGGTCCCGCCGCCGGGCTGCTGGGTGCGCAGCTGCTCGAGCACACCGCGCAGCATGCCGAGGTCGGCCGGGTCGTGGCTCTGCACCTGGAGATCGCCGAGGAGGTAGACCGGCTCGGCCCCGCCGCCGGCGAGGAAGGCGCCCTCGACGCCGGTCCAGGCGGTCGTGTCCTGCGGCTCCGGGGCCGCACCGGCCACGGCGACACCCAGGCGGTACTGGTAGCGCGCGCCCGGGGTCAGGCCGGTGAGGTCGAACTCGTGGCTGCGCAGGGTCTGCCCGGTGATGGAGTGCTGGTACTCCGGCTCGTCGTTGCCGATGGCGTTGACCTCGTAGGCCCGGTCGTTCGTCGAGGTGAGGACCTCGGCCTGCGCCCATGCGGTGGACCCGGCGGGGACGACCTGGGCGTAGACCTTCTCGATGCTGCGGTCCGTGGTCACGGCGAGCCCGGCACCGCCGGGCTCCTCGGCGACGCTGACCGTGGTGCCGAAGTGCCGGAACACGCCGGCCGGGTCCAGGACTTCGTGGTCGATGGTGACCCGGATCAGCTCGGCGTTGGTGTTGGCGGTGCCGTCGGTCGCCTTCACCACGATGAAGTGGTCGTCATAGCTGCGGACCCGGAAGGCTCCGTCCTGCACCGGGACCAACCCGGCCGAGTCGTAGACCTCGATGTCGACGGTGGGGGGTACGCCGGAGTCGTCGGTCGCCCGGACGACGGGCAGTGCCACGGTCTGGCCGTAGGTGGCAGTGGTGGGAACGTCGGCGCCGAGGTCGATCTCGGGGGCGTAGTTGGCGCCGCGGGTGGTCTCACCGACCCAGATCGGTGCCGAGACCAGGAAGTCGCCGTCGGCCTGGTCGGCGCGCACGAAGTAGTAGTCGCCGTCACTGACGGTGCGCTCGACCTGGAGGTCGACCGCGTTGCCGGTGACCGCACCGAAGTCGTGGGCCACCTCGCCGCCGTTGGTGAGCAGTCGCACCGACGCGAACGACTCTCCTGCGCCCGGGTCGTCGAGGGAGACCTCGAAGTCGACCGTCCCGGCGTCGGCGGGGAGGATCGACCCCATGATCTGGTCGTCGCCACCGAAGGCCATGACCGCGTCGACGTCCTGGGTGCTGTAGAGGCTGCGGTCCTGCATGGCGGCGTAGAGGCCCTCCGGGGAGTGCTCCTGCGCCCAGATGCCGGTGATCGCCTCGTTGCCCGACACCCACGTGGCCGAGTGCTCGTCGCCGCTCCAGGTGGGAGCGAGGTGCCAGCCGGCGTCCAGGGCGGAGACGTACTGGGCGAAGTGGCCGGCCGACTTGACCTCGATCAGCTCCATCCGGTCGTCGGCGACCGGGTCGAGGCCCTTGAAGCCGAAGAAGTTGCCCTTCGCCGTCGGGCTCGGGTGGTTGAACTGGCCGATCGCCTCCGGGTCGAGCTTCAGCCGTGCCAGCAGGGTGTAGTAGTCGTACTTCAGGTCACCGGTGCCGAAGAGGTTCGCGAACCCGTCGACGCTCCCCTGCTCGGTCGCCCGGACAGTGGCGTGCCAGTCGGCGTTGTAGACGTTGAGGTGGCCGGTGCCGTCGTACCAGGTGTTCTCCACCGACGGGACGACGACGAGCTCGTCCTGCTCCGCGTTGAAGGCCTCGACGGCCTCGTGCTGAGCACGCCACTCATCGGACTCGGCGTCGCGCCAGTCCTCGATGAAGTCGTCGCCGTTGCGCAGGTCCCACATCACGTCGTGCTCGGCGAGCGCGAAGAAGTCGGCGTCCGTCTGCTCGCGCACGTGGGTGTAGGCGTCAGTGGGCAGCAGCGCACCGTCGCTCATCGAGGTGTGAGCATGGATCTCACCGGTGTAGTGGCTGCGGCCGAGGTAGGTCGCCCGGTCGGCTTCGGCCTGCGAGCCCGTCCCGGCCTCGCTGGCGAAGGCAGCGGGAGGGGGCACCGCCAGCGTCCCTGCCACGGCGGCGCCGAGCGCCACCGACCCGATCCATGACCTCATCGTGCGGCGGGTGCGCCGACGCTGCATTGGTGAACTCCCGTGCTGTTGCATGACCCCTGCGGGCTGACCCGCTGACGCAACCGGAGTCGCGCGACCGGGTGGTGACTCCCGGCGAGTTGTCGATGAACGGCCAGCGAACGGCAGGGGAGCCGGGCCGAGGGGCGGCGAGGCGACCACGCTGGACTCTGAAACGACTCAAGCGCCGCATCGAGCGGTGCGGGAGACCGGCGTCCCTACCCGGAATGAAGAGTTCTAGACCGGCGTGCGCAAACGTATGCGCTGCCTTGTGGCGCTCGTCACCGCTATGTGACGATGCTCACTGAAACGATTCATGTTTTTCGCTCAGGTGAAGGAGCCTTCTTCGTGCACAAACCTCCTGCCCCACGATCCGCGAGGAGAGGACGAGCGCCGTGGCAGTGGCTCGTCTCCGTCGCCGCCGTCGCCGCCATCGCGACTCCCGCGCTCGCCGGAGGCGTCGGCGGCCCGGCAGCCGCCGCGGTCACAGGCTCCGCCACGGTGACCGTCGGGGGTCTGCGCATCGACAACCGCGTCGATGAGCCACTCGGTGTCGACGACACCACGCCCGTGCTCAGCTGGCAGCTCATCGGCAGCGGTGCCGCCGCGCAGCAGACGGCGTACGAGGTGCGCGTCTCCGACGGGACGGGGGAGACCCTGTGGAACACCGGCCGGGTCGAAGGCGCCGCCGCGCAGGTGGAGTACGCCGGCAAGCCGCTCACCTCCCGCACGGAGGTGTCGTGGCAGGTTCGCGTCTGGGACGGCGAGGGCGAACCCTCCCCGTGGAGCGAGGCTGCCACGTTCGAGATGGGGTTGCTCGACGAGTCGGACTGGGGCGGCGCGAAGTGGATCCAGTCCCCGCCGCCGGTGCTGAACCGCGGCGTCACCATCGACCTCGGTCCCCAGAGCGGGCGCTACGTGCGACTCGACGTGACCAAGCTCGGCCTGCCGATCAAGGAGCCGTCCTACGCCGATCCGGTCAGTCGGATCATGCTCTCGGAGATGCAGGTGCTGGCCGCCGACGGGACCAACCTCGCGTTCGGCCGGAGCGTCTCGGCCTACGACCAGTTCGCCTGCCCGGGTTGTGGCACCAAGCTGCTGACCGACGGCAAGCTCATCAGCCCCGGCTACGCCAGCCGGCACTCCTTCAGCCAGGACGTCTCCCCGTCGAAGTGGGTGCAGATCGACCTCGGGTCGGTGCAGACCTTCGACCGCGTCGTCCTCTTCCCGCGTACCGACGCACGCCTCCCCGACGGGCAGATCCCGCACTTCCCGGTGAACTTCACGGTGCGCACCTCGGCGACCAACCCGCCGACCGACGCCCACGTCGTCAAGACGGTGGTCGACCAGCCGAACCCGCAAGGCCCTGACCTGGAGAACCCGCTGCCCATCTTCGCCAAGCCGTTCGAGGCGGCCAAGCAGGTCGCCGAGGCGCGCCTCTACGTCGCCGGTCTCGGCGCCTACGAGGCGACGGTGAACGGCGAGAAGGTCACCGACACGGTGCTGAACCCGGGCGTCACCAACCCGCTGCGATCGGTCGAGTACGGCACCTACGACGTCACGGAGCTGGTCCGCAACGGCGACAACACCCTGGGGGTGGCCCTCGGCAACGGGATGACGTACGTCTACCCGCAGGCCAACGCCGCCACCGGACGCACCGACGTCTACACCAAGTTCAACTCGGCCCCCGTCCCGAACGGCACGCTCACCGCCGCAGTGCAGGCCGGTGACACCACCCTCGCGCTCTCCGACGTCGGCGGGTACGCCGTGGGCGACACCGTCCACGTCGACACCGGCGACGGCGGCGTCCGCTTGGAGTCGCGCAAGGTCACGGCCATCGACGGCAACACGCTCACCGTGGACGCGCCGCTCGGTCAGGACCACGCGGCCGGAGCCTCGGTCCTCGGCTCGGGCACACCCACGAAGCCCCAGATGTCGGTGTCCCCGCGCCTCATCGCGCGCCTGGAGCTGACCTACGCCGACGGTTCGACCTCCTCGATCGCCAGCGACCCCTCGTGGCGCTGGAAGGACGGCCCGACCACCACCGACAACTTCTACTCCGGCACCGACTTCGACGCGCGACTGGTGCAGGCGGGCTGGGACGAGCCCGGCGCGGACCTGTCCGACGAGAAGGGCTGGGCGGACGCCTGGATCACCTCGGCACCCTCGCTCGACACCGAGCTCGTGTGGCGCGAGGCGCCGCCGGTGCGCGTGCAGAGGGAGTTCCGGTCCACCCAGGCCGGCATCAAGCAGATCGGTCCCGGCTCGTGGTCCTTCGACCTGGGGCAGAACTTCGCCGGGATGCCCCAGCTGAACCTCCCCGCCGGCGCGGTGCCTGCCGGCACGGTCATCCGGATGACCCCGGGTGAGAGCCGCAGCAGCAGCGGTGTGGTCAGCACGGCCTCGGCAGGCTCGGCCACCGGCATCCTCAACACCTACACCACCTCGGGCGCCCCGGGCGGCGAGAGCTTCACGCCGCAGTTCATGTACCACGGCTTCCAGTACGTCCAGGTCGACGGCCTGCCGGCCGACTTCACGCCGACGCCGGACACGCTCGTCGGCCTGGCGACCAACGCGGACGTCCCGTCCGGGGGCGGCGTCACCACAGACAACGAGCTGATCAACCGGATCCACGGGATGTCGGAGTGGTCCATCCGCTCCAACATGCAGTCGATCTTCACCGACTGCCCGCACCGCGAGAAGCTCGGCTGGCTGGCCGACATGATCCAGTCGATGGGCTCGATCCAGGCGAACTTCGACGTCTCGGCCTACCTGCGCGGCATGCAGCGCCAGATGCTCGAGTCGCAGCAGCCGGGCGGCCTCATCCCGGGCACGGCGCCGGAGTTCCCGATCTTCGGTGGCGGCTACCGCGACGACGTCAACTGGGGCGGCGCGTTCATCCTCACGCCGTACGAGCTGTGGAAGACCTACGGCGACACGGCGACGATGGCCGAGTACTACGAGCCGATGCAGCAGTACCTCGCCTACGTCCGCGCGCAGGTCAAGGACGGCCTGCTCGTCAGTGGCCTCGGTGACTGGATCGCCGGTGACACCACCACGCCCAAGGACGCCACCGGCACCTACGGGCTCTGGGTGATCGCCGACAAGCTCAGCCAGATGGCCGCCGAGCTCGGCCACGCCGAGGACGCCGCCGACTACCGGCAGCTGGCCACGAGCCTGGGTGAGGCGTTCCACGCGAAGTTCTACAACCCGACGACGAAGTCGTACACGACCGCGGGCCCCAACGGCACGACCGGCTCACAGACGCTCGACGCGCTTCCGCTGGCGATGGGCATCGTCCCGGCCGAGGACAAGGAGGCCGTCCTCGACGACCTCGAGCAGCGCATCCGCGACTACCACCCCGGCACCAACGGTTCCGGCCCGCACATGTCCGGCGGCACGGTCGGGCTGCAGCCGACCTACCGCGTGCTGATGGAGAACGGTCGCGGCGAGCTGCTGTGGGACGTGCTGCAGGAGCCGACGGCGCCCAGCTACGCCAACTTCGTCGCCCAGGGCCGCACCACCATCCCCGAGTCGTGGGACTTCGCCGGCTCGCAGAACCACATGATCCTGCTGCAGATCGACGAGTGGTTCAACGCCGGACTGGCCGGCATCCAGCAGGCCGCGGACTCCACCGGCTTCGACGAGATCGTGATCCGGCCGCAGCCCGTCGGCACGCTCGGCCACGTCGCGGGTCGCCGCGAGACTCCGCACGGCACCGTGTCCAGCGAGTGGACCCGCGACGCCGACGGCACGCTCGAGCTGAAGGTCACGATCCCCGCCAACACGACCGGTGAGATCTGGGTCCCGACCCTCGGCAAGGGTGTCGGCGCACCCGCCGGCGCGACGTACGTCCGGGACGAGACGAACGGTGACGTCGAGTACGCCGTCTACGCGGTGGAGCCGGGCAGCTACGCCTTCGTGGGCGGCATCGACACGCTGACCCAGAGTGTCGCGCCACAGATCACCGGCGCGGCTCAGGTCGGGCAGACGCTGACCGCTGACGCCGGCAGCTGGACCCCACAGCCCGAGACGGTCGCCTACCAGTGGCTGCGCAACGGGGCCCCGATCCCGGGTGCCACCGGTGCGTCGTACCAGCTCGTGGCCGCCGACCAGGATGCTGCCGTCTCGGTGAGCGTCACCGTCTCAGCCCGAGGTCTCGCAGACGCCACGGCGACGAGCCAGCCCGTCACCGTCGGCGCCGGCAGCCTGCTGCCCACCGCGCTCCCCACCATCGAGGGCACGGCGAAGGTGGGATCCGTCGTCACGGCCAGCCCTGGCAGCTGGCCGACGGGCACCATCGTCGGGTACCAGTGGAACCGCGACGGCCAGCCGATCGCCGGCGCCACCGGCTCGTCGTACAGGCCCACCGGACACGACGGCGGCACGGCGCTCTCCGTCACGGTCACGGCGACGCGCGCCGGCTACACCCCGGCCTCGGCTCAGAGCCGCGCGCTCGACGTCGCGCTCGGAACCTTCGGCGTCGAGCGGCGGCCGAAGCTGGCCGGCCCGGCAGTGGTCGGCAGGGTGCTGCGAGCGCGGGTCTCCTTCTCTCCCGAGCCGAGCCGGACCACCTACCGGTGGTTCCGCGACGGCAAGCGCATCCCGGGAGCGACTCGGGCGACCTACCGGGTCGTCCGGGCGGACGCCGGCCACCGGCTCACGGTGACCGCCATCGCACGCGCCCTCGGCTACGAGAAGGAGGCGGTCGGCTCGCCTGCCCGCAAGGTGCGGCGCCGCTGACGCGTCGCGATAGGTGAAACACAGGTGGTGGCGCCGAGCTTTCGGCGCCACCACCTCGCCGTCTCGTGCCGTCTCACGCCGACCCCGCGGTCGCTCTCCCGACGCGTCGACGTGGCGCGGCGCCGTTCGGGACGATGCGTCGCGGTCGATCCGGGGTACCGGTCGGACATGGGAATGTTGAAGAAGGTCGCCGCACTCGGTATCGCGAAGAAGGTCTACGACGAGGCGCGCAAGCCGCACAACCAGAAGAAGATCCAGGACACGGTCGCCAAGATCCAGGCCAAGCGCGGCAAGCGGACCGGCCACTGAGCGACCGACCGCTCGACCGGACGGCGGCCGAGGCCCGGGCGCGCCCCCGCTGCCGCGTCGGCCGCAGGACGGACGCGGCCGGTCAGCCCGCGGCGGCGCGGGTGCGCATGATCAGCACGTCGCCGTGTCCGCCGTAGCCCATCACCCGCTCGGCGTACTGCGTGCCGTCGAAGGTGACGAGCAGGTGGCTGCCGTCCTCCAGCGGCACGAGCTGTGGATGCGGGATGTTGGTGAAGTACGGCGCGTCCAGGCGGCCCACCCGCCGCATCGCCAGGTCGAAGACGGGGTAGTTGCGGTCGTCGCCGTCGCTGGCCAGCAGCCACCACGTGCCCTGCACCTGCGCCAGGATCGGCCCCTCGCACTGGTGCAGGTCGGTCGCGGCGCCCACCAGCTCCAGGTCCTGGTCGAAGGTGCCGAGCGCGGCGGTGCCCCCACTGGCGCCCGCTGTCGCGCGATCGGCCGCCTCGGCGGCCAGCGCGGGATGGAAGTCGAACGGCTCCTGGGACGGGCTCTCCACGAAGCTGACGTGCCACCTGTCGTCGATCATGGTGATGCCCGGATCCCAGGCACTGTGCTCGGTCGGCAGCGTCGTCGGCACGGTCTCCAGCACGTGCACCCCGCTGAGCACGTCCGCGTCGGTGACGACGTGGCGGACGTGGACGCCGTCGAAGTCGAAGTCGCCCCAGGAGCTCGTCGCGACCAGCCACTCGTCCCGTGCGTCGTCGCGGACGACCTGACCGGCGTGGTCACCGAGCAGCAGCCCGTCGCGGTGGAAGTACAGCTGAGACACCTGCTCGAGCCTGCTCGGGTCCGCCAGGTCGAGGGCGAAGACCCCCCAGTGCGCCTGCGCGAAGAACCCGAGGCCGGCGCACGTGCCCGTGAAGTAGGCCTTGCCGTCCCGGACGTAGGGCGTGCCGTCGGTGTGCTGCACCAGGTGCTGGTCACGGATGCCGGTCATCCCGAACAGGCCCGCGGTGACGCTGCGCAGGGCGGCCTGGCCGGCCCAGGCGTAGCGGAGCGGGGAGAGCACGTCCGGACGGCGCAGATCGAGCGCGGCCCGCACCTTGTCGCGCTCGGTGAGCAGCGGCCGCCATCCCTCCCCGGTGTCGCACAGCACGGTCACCTGGTTCTCGCAGATCGCGACAGCCAGGCGGAACTCCTCGGGCAGGTCCAGCTTCCGCCGACGCACCAGGCGGCTGCGCCCACCGGTGCGGACCTCGATCCCGACCCGACCCTGAGCCCGGTCGAAGAACCCGACGACGTGGGTGGACCCGTCGGGGGTCCGCAGGCCCAGCTCGACCCGGGCCGAGGGACCCGAGACCTCTGCCTCCAGCGCGCAGAAGGGTGCCGGCGGGCCCTGGTCGGACGTCGCGACGCCGGCCTCCTCGCGGAGGTCGGCGGCCCCGCGGCGGACCGCCACGAACCCGGGGGCGACGAGCTCGAAGGGGCGGTAGCGGCTCTCCAGGGTGAAGGACAGGTCGAAGATGGTGGCCTCCTCGGGCGTGGACGTGGGCGCTGTGGTCGGGGTCGGGGTCGGGTCAGCGCGGCGGGGAGCGTCGCGGCGCACGGTGCAGCCGGCCAGGGCCGGGCCCACCGCGGCGAGCGCGGCCGCCGTCAGCACCGTGCGCCGGGACGGCCGTGGCTCGGTCATGGTGGGCTCACCCCTTGATGCCGGAGCGGGACACCCCCTCGATCACGAAGCGCTG
>JAPSKJ010000400.1 GCA_031177735.1 Nocardioides sp. | reverse complement strand
GTGCTGGAGGCGGCCGGCGCGGCCGGGCGGCCGGAGGAGGCACGATCGGGCGAAGCCCGCGGCCTACCCAGCCCTCCACCGAGTAGGTCCGCGCCGAGCGGCGTCGGTAGACTGACCGGCTGTTGCCCGCGGGCGCCCCGCAGCACCCGCCACGGTGCGCGGATCCCGGGCAGGCCCTTTGACAAGGCGGTCGTCGACCGCACACACGAACGAAGGCTGGATAAGCGCGCATGGCAACCACGAACGACCTGAAGAACGGCATGGTTCTCAACCTCGACGGCCAGCTCTGGCAGGTCGTGGAGTTCCAGCACGTCAAGCCCGGCAAGGGCCCGGCCTTCGTCCGCACCAAGCTCAAGCACGTCGAGTCGGGCAAGAACGTCGACAAGACCTTCAACGCCGGCACCAAGGTCGAGACGGCCACGGTCGACCGCCGCACGATGCAGTACCTCTACAACGACGGCACCTCCTACGTCTTCATGGACACCGGCACCTACGACCAGATCGAGGTCGCCCCGGAGATCGTCGGCGACGCGAAGAACTTCCTGCTGGAGAACATGGAGGCGATCGTCGCCACCAACGAGGGCCGGGTGCTGTTCATCGAGCTGCCCGCCTCGGTCGAGCTCGAGATCACCTACACCGAGCCGGGTGTCGTGGGCGACTCCGCGACCGGTCGCACCAAGCCGGCCACCCTCGAGACCGGCCACGAGATCCAGGTGCCCCTCTTCGTCGACCAGGGCGAGCGGATCAAGGTCGACACCCGCGACTCCTCCTACCTGGGTCGCGTCAAGTCCTGATGGCGGCTCCCCAGGGCCAGCCCACGGCCCGCTCCAAGGCACGCAAGCGCGCGCTCGACGTGCTCTTCGCCGCCGAGGCGCGTGACGTCTCCCCGAACGACCTGCTCGACCAGGCCATCGCCGAGGGCGACGCACCCACCAACGCCTACACCGTGACCCTCGTCCGCGGTGTGGCGGCGCAGCGGGAGCGGATCGACGGCCTGCTGTCGAAGTACTCCAAGGAGTGGTCGCTCGAGCGCATGCCCGCCGTCGACCGCAACGTGCTGCGGCTGGGCGTGTGGGAGCTCCTCTACGCCGACGACGTGCCGGACGCGGTGGCGGTGAGCGAGGCGGTCGCGCTGGTCCGCGACCTGTCCACCGATGAGTCGCCGCAGTTCGTCAACGGCGTCCTGGGTGCGATCGAGCGGGACAAGAGCGAGCTCTGAGCCCAGCCCTCCCACGCGCCCGGCCGGCGAGCACCGGTTTGCCGCTGGCCGGCCACGGTTACCGGACCACCAGTCCGAACCAGTGGAAGGAGAACCACGTGGGACACGACGACAAGCTCCACAACTTCGCCGAGGGCAAGATGGGCGAGGCCAAGGAGGCCATGGGCAAGGCGTCCGACGACGACGAGCTCGAGGCGGAGGGCAAGACCGACCAGACCAAGGCCGACCTCAAGCAGGCGGGCGAGAAGGTCAAGGACGCGTTCAGCTGATCCGATCAGATCCGGTGACAGACACACCAGGGGCACGGCACACGCCGTGCCCCTGGTGTCTTCGCGCCGGCCTGCGGTGCGGCGGCCGGAGCAGGTTGCCGGCCCGGATCGGGCGGTCGGTACCTTCGACGCATGCGTGCTGTCGTCTACCGTGAGCCCGGTCCGTCCAGCGTCCTGCAGATCGTCGAGCGCGACCTCCCCGAGCCGGGGCCGGGGGAGGTACGGGTCCGCATCGTCCGGGCCGGGGTCAACCCGACCGACTGGAAGTTCCGCGCCGGCCTGATGCCGGGCGGGCTCGCCCACCCCGAGATCACCCCGGGCCAGGACGGCGCCGGCGTCGTGGACGCGGTCGGCGAGGGCGTGCTCGACCACCGGCCCGGTGACCGCGTCTGGCTGATGCTCGCCCAGCACGGACACGCCTTCGGCACCGTGGCGGAGTACGCCGTCGTGCCGGCGTGGAAGGCACACCGGCTGCCCGACGGCGCATCCTTCGACGTGGGCGCCGCGCTCGGCGTGCCGGCCGTGACCGCCCACCGGGCGTTGACCAGCGGCGAGGTCTCCCGCCTCTCACCCGGCGCGCTGGCAGGCCGCACCGTCCTCGTGGCCGGCGGCGCCGGCGCGGTCGGCAACGCCGCCATCCAGCTCGCCCGCTGGGCCGGCGCCCGGGTGATCGCGACGGTCAGCAGCGACGAGAAGGGCGCCCTCGCGGTGGCCGCCGGCGCCGACCTCACGGTCAACTACAAGGTCGGCGACGCCGCCGCCGAGATCGCGGCGGCGGCCGAGGGCGGTGTGGACCTGGTGGTCGAGGTCGCTCCGGCGCAGAACAACGACCTGGACCGGCAGGTGCTCCGGATCGGCGGGACGGTCGCGATCTATGCCAACAACGGCGGCGACGAGATGACCGTGCCGCTGCGCGCGACGTTCTCCAAGAACCTCCGCTACCAGTTCATCCTGCTCTACACCGTCAGCCAGGAGCTGCTCCTCGCGGCCGCCGAGGACATCAACGCGGCCGTGGCCGACGGGGCCTTCGCGGTCGGGGCGGCCGCCGGCGTACCGGTGCACCACTTCCCGCTGGAGCAGGCGGCCGCCGCCCACGACGCCGTCGAGCAGGGCACGGTGGGCAAGGTGATCATCGACGTCGCGGGGGAGTGAGGCTCAGCGCCCCAGGACCTCCTGGAGCGCGCCCAGCACGAGCGCGACCGCGTCCGGGCGGGCGTTGGGGCCCATCAGGCCGATCCGCCACACCGACGCGGCGTGCTCGCCGACGCCCGCGCCGATCTCGATGTCGTA
>JAPSKJ010000399.1 GCA_031177735.1 Nocardioides sp. | reverse complement strand
CCGTCGACACGCAGCGAGGACAGCGTCGGCATGGTCTCCAGGACGTCGCGGACCTCGAAGGCGATCGCCTCCAACGTGGCGCGGACGAGGTGGGCACGGGTGGTGCCGCGGGTGATGCCGAGGATCGTGCCGCGGGCGTGCGGATCCCAGTGCGGGGCACCGAGGCCGGTCAACGCAGGCACGAAGACCACGCCCTCCGAGGACCGCACCGTCGCCGCGATCGCCGCGGTCTCGGCGGCCGAGCCGATGATCTGCAGCCCGTCGCGCAGCCACTGGACCGCGGCGCCGGTCACGAAGATCGCGCCCTCCAAGGCGTAGGTCAGCGTGCCGTCGGGCGACTTCCAGGCGGCGGTGGACAGCAGCCCGGCGTCGGAGCGCTCCAGGCTCGACCCGGTGTTGGTGAGGATGAACGAACCGGTGCCGTAGGTGCACTTGGAGTCGCCCACGTCGAAGCAGGTCTGGCCGAACAGCGCCGACTGCTGGTCGCCGGCCATCCCGGAGATGGGCAGCTCCAGGTCGAGGAAGACCCGCGGGTCGGTCACCATCGGGGATCCCCAGTTGGGCACCACCTCGGGCAGCGCGTCGCGCGGCACCCCGAACAGCTCGCAGAGCTCGTCCGACCACTCGCCTGTCGAGAGGTCCATCAGCAGGGTGCGCGAGGCGTTGGACACGTCGGTGACGTGCCACGTGCCTCGGGTCATCCGGGCGACGAGGTAGGAGTCGACCGTGCCGATGGCGTAGCGGCCGGACTCCACCAGGGCCCAGGTGTGCGGCTCGTGCTCCTTGATCCAGGCCAGCTTGGTGGCCGAGAAGTAGGGGTCGAGGCGCAGACCGGTGAGCTCGGTGATCCGCTCCTCGCGGCCGCTCATCTGCGAGCAGTACGACGCCGTGCGCCGGTCCTGCCACACGATCGCCCGGCGCGGGGACCCGAGCGTCTCGCGGTCCCAGAGCAGCACCGTCTCGCGCTGGTTGGTGATGCCCACGCAGGTCAGCTCGGAGGCGTCGTACCCCTTCAGGGTCTGACGGACCGCCTCCAAGGTGGCCTGCCAGATCTCCTCGGGGGTGTGCTCGACCCAGCCGGGCTGCGGGAAGTGCTGGGGGAACTCCTGGTAACCCTTCGCCGCGACCGCACCGTCGGCGGTCACGACCAGGGCGGTGACGCCGCTGGTGCCGGCGTCGATCGCGAGGACTGCGCCGCCGGATGTGCTCATCGGGCCCGGACGATCTCGAGGATGCGCCGGTCGATCCACGCGAGGTCGGGGGCGACCCGCATCTCGTAGTTCTCGGTGCCGACCCAGGCGGAGAAGTCGCGGGCGCCCTGTGCGTGCGCGAAGGCCTCCAGCTCGGCCTCGAGCGCGGGGGTCACCACCACCTTCTCCTCCTCGGTGGAGGCGGTCAGGTAGAGGTCGTTGAGGTCGAGCAGGCGACCGAGCTCGGTGATCGGATCGGCGTGGTCGTCGACCCGCAGGTCGACCGCGATGTCGTCGAGGCCGCCGTAGCCCGCCTCCTCCTCGACGACCAGCAGGGCCGCCGACTGGCGCCCGCGGCGATCGCCGCCCGCCGCGTCACCGGCGGCGAGCGCCGCCATCAGCCGGCGGGCCAGGGGAGCGGCAGGATCCGAGGCCAGCCAGGCCGACTCCATCGCCTCGACGACCTCGGGGCCGGTGAGGATGTTGCCCTGGATCGCGTAGCCGTCGCCGGTCACGCCCCCCGCCCAGTCCAGGCAGGAGGGACCGGTGTGGCTGGCGGCGTTGCCGTCGACGTCGACGATGCCGACCTGGCGGTGGTCACGGCCGTCGTCGTCCTCGAGCAGCCGCTGGAGCGCGACGGGCGCCGTCGCGCCGTCGTCGAGGTGGGCGAGGGCCAGGCCCTTGTAGGCGACGTTGGCGTCGGCCTGGGTCGCGATCGCGCCGACGCCGGCGACGGCGGCGGGCACGGCGGAACCGACGGCGAGGAACTTGGAGGCCACTGCCACGCCCCACGACTCGCCGTCAGCGGAGCGGGCCACGATCGAGAAAGTCACGCGACCGACCCTAGCGGTGCTGTGCAGTGTGACCTGGATCTCACTATGGTCAGGACATGCGACTGGGAGTCCTCACCGGCGGCGGCGACTGCCCCGGCCTGAACGCGGTCATCCGTGCGGTCGTCCGCAAGGGAGCGCGCGTCCACGGCTTCGACTTCATCGGCTACCGCGACGGATGGAAGGGCCCCCTGGAGGGCCTCACCATGGAGCTCGGGATCGAGCAGTGCCGCGGCATCCTGCCGCGCGGCGGCACGATCCTGGGCAGCAGCCGCACCAACCCGTTCAAGGTGCCGGACGGCCTCGAGCGGATCCGCAAGCAGCTCAACGCCGACGGGGTCGACGCGCTGGTCGCCATCGGCGGAGAGGACACCCTGGGTGTGGCCACCCGGCTCGCGGAGGCGGGCGTCAACGTCGTCGGCGTGCCGAAGACCATCGACAACGACCTCTCGGGCACCGACTTCACCTTCGGCTTCGACACCGCGGTCAACATCGCCACCGAGGCGATCGACCGGCTGCACACCACCGCCGAGTCCCACCACCGGGTGCTCGTCGTGGAGGTGATGGGCCGCCACGCCGGGTGGATCGCGCTGCACAGCGGGATCGCCGGCGGCGCCAACATCGTGCTGATCCCCGAGCAGCCCTTCGACATCGACGAGGTCTGCCAGCTGGTCCGCAGCCGGTTCGACTCGCACTACGCCCCGATCCTGGTGGTCTCGGAGGGGGCGGTGCCGCGCGACGGGTCGCAGATGACGATGCAGTCCGCCGGCACCGACGACTTCGG
>JAPSKJ010000398.1 GCA_031177735.1 Nocardioides sp. | reverse complement strand
GGCTCGGTGAACACCGCGCCGTTGAGTCCCTCGGTGGCCCGCTCGACGATCGCCCGCCCGTCGTCGGTGATCCCCGCCAGGATCACGCGCCGGTCCGACTCGCCGCGCAGGCGGCGTACGAACCCCTGCTTCTCGAGCCGGTCGACCGCCGAGGTGACCGACGTCGGGTGCACCTGCAGCAGCGACCCGAGCCGCGTCATCGGCAGCGCGCCGGCGCGGGTGAAGGAGAGCAGGCGGAGCACCTCGTAGCGCGCGAAGGTCAGGTCCATCGGCCGGAGCACCGCGTCGATCCGCTCCATCAGCAGCTGGTGCACGCGCACCACCGACGTCACCATCGCCATCCCGTCCGCGGCGTCGGTCCAGCCGTGCGCCCGCCACTGGCGGTGCGCCTCGCGGATCGGGTCGCGGTCGGTCACGCGCTCAGGGTAGGGGCATGACGCTCAGGCGCTGGACATGCTCCCGTCATCGGCCTGCGCGATGTCGGCATGCTCGTTCCGCAGCTGCCGGTTGAGGATCGTGCCCGGGATGCGCGGACGGCCCGGAACCAGACGCGGCCCGGCGCTCACGTGGTGAGCACCGGGCCGCGGGGGATCGCTGGCTGCTACTTGTTCGCCTTGCGCGCCCGGCTGGCGATCTTCGCCCGCTCGTTCGCGTCGAGGATGACCTTGCGGATCCGGACGGTGTCGGGGGTGACCTCGACGCACTCGTCCTCGCGGCAGAACTCCAGGCACTGCTCCAGCGACAGCTTCTTCGGCGGGATGAGCTTCTCGAAGTTGTCGGAGGTGGCGGACCGGATGTTGGTCTGCTGCTTCTCCTTGGTGATGTTGACGTCCATGTCGTCGGCGCGCGAGTTCTCCCCGACGATCATGCCCTCGTAGACCTCGGTGGTGGGCTCGACGAAGAGGACACCGCGCTCCTGCAGCGAGGTCATCGCGTAGGCGGTCGCCGCTCCGGCCCGGTCGGCGACCAGGGAGCCGTTGTTGCGGGCGCGGATCTCGCCGGCCCACGGGAAGTAGCCCTCCGAGATGTGGTGGGCGATGCCGGTGCCGCGGGTCTCGGTGAGGAACTCGGTGCGGAAACCGATCAGGCCACGGGCCGGCACGACGAACTCCATGCGCACCCAGCCGGTGCCGTGGTTGGTCATGCCCTCCATCCGGCCCTTGCGGGTGGCGAGGAGCTCGGTGATCGCGCCGAGGTACTCCTCGGGTGCGTCGATCGTCAACCGCTCGAACGGCTCGTGGACCTTGCCGTCGATCTCCCTGGTGACCACCTGCGGCTTGCCGACGGTGAGCTCGTAGCCCTCCCGGCGCATCTGCTCGACCAGGATGGCCAGGGCCAGCTCGCCGCGGCCCTGCACCTCCCAGGCGTCGGGGCGCTCGGTCGGCAGCACGCGCAGCGACACGTTGCCGATGAGCTCCTGGTCGAGACGGTCCTTGACCAGTCGGGCGGTGACCTTCGAGCCCTTCACCTTGCCGACCAGCGGGGAGGTGTTGGTGCCGATGGTCATCGAGATGGCCGGCTCGTCGACGTGGATCAGCGGCAGTGCGACCGGGTTCTCCGGGTCGGCCAGCGTCTCGCCGATGGTGATGTCGGGGATGCCGGCGACGGCGACGATGTCACCCGGGCCGGCGATCTCACCGGGCTTGCGCTCGAGGCCCTCGGTGATGAGCAGCTCGGTGATGCGGACGTTCTTGACCTCCCCGTCGCGCTTCATCCACGCCACGGTCTGGCCCTTCTTCAAGGTGCCCTGGTGGATGCGCAGCAGCGCGAGCCGGCCGAGGAACGGGCTGGCGTCGAGGTTGGTGACGTGGGCCTGGAGCGGGGCGCCCTCCACGTAGGTGGGCGCCGGGATCGTCTCGAGGATCGTCTTGAACAGCGGCTCGAGGTTGTCCCCGTCGGGCAGCGTGGCGTTCTCCGGCTTGGTCGTGCTCGCGATGCCGGCCTTGCCGGAGGCGTAGACGACCGGGAAGTCGAGCGCGTCCTGGCTGTGGCTGTCGTCGAGCAGGTCCATGAAGAGCTCGTAGGTCTCGTCGACGACCTCGTCGATCCGAGCGTCGCCACGGTCGACCTTGTTGACCACCAGCACCACCGGCATGTCGGCGTTGAGCGCCTTGCGCAGCACGAACCGGGTCTGGGGGAGCGGGCCCTCGGAGGCGTCGACGAGCAGCACGATGCCGTCCACCATCGACAGTCCGCGCTCGACCTCGCCGCCGAAGTCGGCGTGCCCGGGGGTGTCGATGATGTTGATCGTCATGCCCTCGGGAGCGCTCGGGCCGTTGTAGTGGATCGCCGTGTTCTTGGCGAGGATCGTGATGCCCTTCTCGCGCTCGAGGTCGCCCGAGTCCATCACGCGGTCCGCGACGGACTCCGCCTCGTGCGCGCTGAAGGCGCCGGCCTGGCGCAGCATGGCGTCGACCAGCGTGGTCTTGCCGTGGTCGACGTGCGCCACGATCGCGACGTTGCGCAGGTTGGCGGTCTTGGTAGAAGACATGCGGAAGCAAACTCGTTTCGCTGAAGGGGGATTCCGCCCGATCCTATCGGCGGCCCGCGGTTGCCCCCGCATCGTCAGGAACGCTCGCGGACCGCCCACCTAGACCGGTCCCTTTAGATTGAGAGCCATGGCGAAGATCGCGACCACCACCCGAGTCCACCTCGATGATCTGCTGGACTTCGTCCGCACCCGCCACCGTTTGGTGCTGCTGACCTCGCGCGCTGACGGTCGCCCGCAGCTCTCGCCGGTCACCGGCGGCGTCGACGGCTCGGGCCGCATCGTCATCTCGACCTATCCCGACCGCGCCAAGGCG
>JAPSKJ010000397.1 GCA_031177735.1 Nocardioides sp. | reverse complement strand
CGTCCGTCGATGGCGCGCACGACCGCCTCGTCGGCCAGCGCGAGCGCCTCCAGGTCGGCCTCGGTGATGTCGGGGGCCACCTCGAGCCGCGCCTTGACCTTGCCCGCGATCTGGACCACCGCGGTCACGGTGTCCTCGACCAGCAGGGCCGGGTCGACGCTCGGCCATCCGGCGCGAGCCACCGTCGGCTCGTGGCCGAGCCGCTCCCACATCTCCTCCGCGGTGTAGGGCGCCACGAGCGAGAGCAGGATCGCCACCGCCTCGACCGCCTCGCGGACCGCCGGGTCGGCGGGGCCGCAGCCGGAGTCGATCGCCTTGCGGGTGGCGTTGACCAGCTCCATCGTGCGGGCGACCACCACGTTGAAGCGGTAGGTCTCCATCAGCTGCTCGACCTCGTGCAGCGTCTTGTGGGTGACCCGCCGCAGCGCCACGTCGCCGCCCTCGACCGAGGTCCCCGGTGACGACGTCACGTCGCCGGAGAGCCGCCACGCGCGCTGCAGGAAGCGCAGCGAGCCGCTGGGCGAGACGTCGGCCCAGTCGATGTTGTCCTCCGGCGGGCTGGCGAAGACCAGGGTCAGCCGGACCGCGTCGACACCGAACAGGTCGATCTGCTCACCGAGGTTGACGCCGTTGCCCAGCGACTTCGACATCCGCTTGCCCTGGTTGATGACCACGCCCTGGCCCATCAGCCGGGTGAACGGCTCCTCGAAGTCGAGCAGGCCCATGTCGTGCAGGACGTAGGTGAAGAAGCGGGCGTAGAGCAGGTGCAGCACGGCGTGCTCCATGCCGCCGACGTACTGGTCGATCGGACCCCACTCGCGCACCGCCTCGACGTCGAACGGCCCGTCGGTGTAGTGCGGCGAGCAGTAGCGCAGGAAGTACCACGAGGAGTCCACGAAGGTGTCCATCGTGTCGCTGTCGCGCGTGGCCGGCCCGCCGCACTGCGGGCAGTCGACGCGTGCCCAGGACTCGACGGCGGCCAGCGGCGAGACGCCCTTCGGCTTCAGGTCCGCGCCCTTGACGTTGTCGGGCAGCAGCACCGGCAGCTGGTCCTCCGGCACCGGCACCTCGCCGCACGCCTCGCAGTGGACGATCGGGATCGGCGCGCCCCAGAAGCGCTGCCGGCTCAGCAGCCAGTCGCGGAGCCGGAAGTTGACCGTGCCCTTGCCCCGGCCCTCCGCCTCCAGCTTGGCGATGATCGCCGAGATGCCGGCGGCCTTGCCCTCGACGCCCTCCAGGGCGGGGCTGTTGACGTAGGGGCCGTCGCCGGTCGTCGCGACGTAGGACTCCTCGGGGTTCTCGGCGCCCGCCACGTCGATCACACGGCGCACCGGCAGCCCCATCGCCTTGGCGAAGTCGAGGTCGCGCTGGTCGTGGGCCGGCACCGCCATGATCGCGCCGGTGCCGTAGTCGGCGAGCACGTAGTCGGCCGCCCACACCGGGATCTGCTCGCCGGTCAGCGGGTTGGTCGCGGTGATGCCCAGGTCCACCCCGGTCTTGGGGCGCTCGGTCGAGAGCCGGTCGATGTCACTGGCCCGCCGCACCTCCTCCAGGTACGCCGCCAGCGCGTCCGCGCGCTCGGGCGCGACCACCTCACCGGCCAGCGCGGCATCCGCGGCGATGACCATGAAGGTCGCGCCGTACAGCGTGTCGGGCCGGGTGGTGAAGACGGTGACGCGACGGGTCGACCCGTCAGCGAGGTGCAGGTCGAAGTCGACGTGGGCACCCTCGGACCGGCCGATCCAGTTGCGCTGGGAGTTGATCACCCGCTCGGGCCACTTGCCCTCGAGGGTGTCGATGCCGTCGAGCAGCCGCTGGGCGTAGTCGGTGATCTTGAAGTACCACTGGGTCAGCTCCTTCTTCGTCACCACCGCTCCGCAGCGCTCGCAGGTGCCGTCGGCCAGCACCTGCTCGTTGGCCAGCACGGTCTGGTCGTTGGGGCACCAGTTGACCGGGGAGTTCTTGCGGTAGGCCAGGCCGCGCTCGCGGAACTTCAAGAACAACCACTGCGTCCAGCGGTAGTACTCCGGGTCGGAGGTGTGCAGCCGGCGTGACCAGTCGAAGGACACGCCGTACTTCTTGAACGACTGGAACTGCGTCTCGATGTTGGCGTAGGTGTACGTCGCCGGGTGCTCGTCCCGCTTGATCGCGGCGTTCTCCGCGGGCAGCCCGAAGGAGTCCCAGCCCATCGGGTTGAGGACCTCGTAGCCGCGGTGCCACCAGTAGCGCGCGATGACGTCGTGCAGTGCCATCACCTCGGCGTGGCCCATGTGCAGGTCGCCGCTCGGGTAGGGGAACATCGTCAGCGCGTAGCGCTTCTGCGCGGGATTCCTGGGGCGACCCCCACTCCCCCCGGCCCGGAAGGGGTCGAGCTTCTCCCAGACCGGCTGCCACTTCTCCTGCAGCGCCTCGGCGTCGTATCCGTCGGGCTCGTGCTCGGTCTGCTGCGTCATCGCTCAACTCCTGCTGGTCTGGCTGCTCCCGGCCGGCACGAGCCCGCCCCTGACATGAAAAAACCCCTCACGCAAGGAGGGGTGGCCGCGCGATCGGTGAGGATCAGCGCGGCTGGCCAAGAAGCAGCGTCGTCGGCACGGGGACAACCCTATCAGCGCACCGATCGGCCCAGCAGCATCGGTCTGGTCCCGCTCGGCGAGGGATTTGAAGCATTGCTAAAGAACGTGCGAGGATGAATTGCCCGCTGGCCTGTGCTCGCACGGCGAGAACCCCCCCATCTCGTCGGGCTGACGCCAGGTCAGCGGTGCCTGTTTTGGGACGGCGCCGCAGCACTACGCCGCCTCGGCGATCGCCCAGCAGC
>JAPSKJ010000396.1 GCA_031177735.1 Nocardioides sp. | reverse complement strand
CCGGCGCTCGACGATCTCGGGATCGCGGGCGCGCTGCGGCAGCAGGCCGACCGGCTCTCCGTCGACGAGCTGAGCATCGGTGTCGAAGCCGACGACCTCGGCCCGCTGCCCGCCGCGGTCGAGGTGGCGGCCTACCGCATCGCCGCGGAGGCGCTCACCAACGTGGTCCGCCACGCCCGCGCCGGGCGCGCCACCGTCCGGCTCCGCCGCGAGGGCCGGCAGCTGCTCCTCGCGGTCACCGACGACGGCGTCGGCATCCCCGCAGACGCGCAGGCCGGCGTCGGGCTGCAGTCGCTGCGCGAGCGCGCCGCCGAGCTGGGCGGCCGCAGCGAGGTCACCTGTCCGCCCTCGGGCGGCACCACCGTCCGGGCCTGGCTGCCGCTAGGCCCCAGCACACCGGAGGAGCACCCGTGACCGACATCCGTGTGGTCATCGTCGACGACCACCAGATCGTGCGCGACGGCCTGCAGTCGCTGCTCGGCGCCCTCGACGGGCTCAGCGTGATCGGCACCGCCGCCGACGGCGTGGACGCCCTCCACGTCGTCGATGAGACGGTCCCGGACGTGGTCGTGATGGACATCCAGATGCCGCGGCTCGACGGCATCGAGGCGACCCGGCGGATCACCGCCCGACACCCGGCGACCCGCGTCGTCATGCTCACCATGAACGAGGACGACGACACGATCCTCTCCGCGATCCGGGCCGGCGCCTCGGGCTACCTGCTCAAGGGGTCGGGCGCGGAGGAGGTCCACCACGCGGTCTGCGCCGCCGCAGCCGGCGGCATGGTCTTCGGTGCTTCGCTGGCCGGCCGTGTCGCGGCGTACTTCTCCGGCGCGACGGCGCGCGCCGCCGAGGCGCCGGAGCCGTTCCCCGACCTCACCGAGCGCGAGCGCAGCGTGCTGCACCTGCTCGCCGCCGGACGGTCCAACGACGCGATCGCCGCCGAGCTCTATGTCTCGGAGAAGACCGTGCGCAACGCCGTGTCGGCGATCTACGCGAAGCTGCACGCCGCCGGCCGGGCCGAGGCGATCATCAAGGCGCGGGAGGCGGGCTACGGGCAGGGCTGAGCCGGTTGGCACAATGGCGGCATGGCTGAGACGCCGGCGAACCCGCCGCAGACCCCCGGTGCCAACGACCCGCAGGCGCACATCAAGACCAACGCGGCGCGGCTCAACGAGCTCAACCAGACCGTCCGCTACACGATGTGGTCGGTCTTCAAGATCGAGGCGACCTTCGACGACGAGGACGAGGAGCGCAAGAGCGAGGCCGAGGAGCTCGAGGAGCTCTTCCTCATGCTGCGGGCCGAGGACGTCATCGTGCGCGGCGTCTACGACGTCGCCGGGCTGCGCGCGGACGCCGACGTGATGATCTGGTGGCACGCACCCGCCGCCCAGCAGCTGCAGCGGGCCTACCACCGCTTCCGCCGCACCGAGTTCGGCCAGCGGCTGGAGCCGGTGTGGTCGCAGATGGCGCTGCACCGGCCCGCGGAGTTCAACCGCTCGCACATCCCGGCGTTCCTGGCCGACGAGCAGCCCCGCGACTACGTGTGCGTCTACCCCTTCGTGCGCTCCTACGAGTGGTATCTCCTCGAGGAGTCCGAGCGCCGCCGGCTGCTCGCCGAGCACGGCATGATGGCGCGCGACTACCCCGACGTGCGGGCCAACACCGTCCCGGCGTTCGCCCTCGGCGACTACGAGTGGATGCTCGCCTTCGAGGCCGACGACCTGCACCGCATCGTCGACCTGATGCGTCACCTGCGCGGCTCGGAGACCCGGCGCCACGTGCGCGAGGAGGTGCCGTTCTACACCGGCTCCCGCGTCGAGGTGGCCGAGCTGCTCGACCGGCTGCCGTAGGTGAGCGGCGTGACCCGACCGGTGCGCATCGGCGTCCAGATCCAGCCCCAGCACGCCGACTACGCCGCGATCCGCGACGCGGTCCGCCGTGCCGAGGGACTCGGCGTGGACGTGATCTTCAACTGGGACCACTTCTACCCGCTCACCGGCGACCCCGACGGGCAGCACTTCGAGGCCTGGACCCTGCTCGCCGCCTGGGCCGAGCAGACCACCCGCGCCGAGCTGGGCGTGCTGGTGACCTGCAACAGCTACCGCAACCCCGAGCTGCTGGCCGACATGGCGCGCACGGTCGACCACATCAGCGGTGGGCGGGTGATCCTGGGCATCGGTTCGGGGTGGTTCGAGAAGGACTACCTCGAGTACGGCTACGACTTCGGCAGCCCCGGCGGCCGGCTCGACGCGCTCGCCGAGGCGCTGCCGCGGATCGAGGCCCGGCTCGGCAAGCTCAACCCCGCGCCGGTGCGCGACATCCCCGTGCTCATCGGTGGCGGCGGGGAGAAGAAGACGCTGCGCCTGGTGGCCCGGCACGCCGACATCTGGCACTCCTTCTCCGACCCGGAGACGCTGCAGCGCAAGCGCGGCATCCTGGCCGAGCACTGCGCCGCGCAGGGGCGTGACGTCGGCGAGATCGAGGTCTCCGTCGGCGTACGCGACGTCGAGGCCGCAAGCGCGCTCCACGACGCCGGCGCCACCCTGTTCACCGTGGGCGTGAGCGGACCCGACTACGACCTCGGGCCGCTGGAGAAGGTGCTCGCCTGGCGCGACACGTTGTGACGAGCGCCCCGCGGGGCAGGGGGTCCAGCTCGTCACAACGGCGGGGAACCGGCCGGTGACGGAGTACGTCGAACCGGCATGAAGACGCTCCTGCCGGTCCTCCTCGGTGCCGCCGTGCTGCTCGCGGCGTGCGGCTCGGGGGCGGACGACGACATCGCGCGCGACCCCGCTGCCGAAGCGCCCGCCAGTCC
>JAPSKJ010000395.1 GCA_031177735.1 Nocardioides sp. | reverse complement strand
GCGGAGGCGAAGCGTGCCTCGCGCACGACCTTGAGGGTCTCCTGGAAGTCCTCCTCGGTCTCGCCGGGGAAGCCGACGATGATGTCGGTGGTGATCGCCGCGTCGGGGATGGCCGCCTTGACCTTGCCGATGATGTCGAGGAAGCGCGCCTGGCGGTAGGAGCGGCGCATGTCCTTGAGCACCTTCGAGGAGCCGGACTGCAGCGGCATGTGCAGCGACGGCATCACGTTGGGCGTCTCGGCCATCGCCTCGATGACGTCGTCGGTGAACTCGGCCGGGTGCGGGGAGGTGAACCGCACCCGCTCCAGGCCCTCGATCTCGCCGCAGGCGCGCAGCAGCTTGGAGAAGGCCTGCCGGTCGCCGAACTCCACGCCGTAGGCGTTGACGTTCTGCCCCAGCAGGGTGATCTCGGAGACGCCCTCGTCCACGAGGGCGGAGATCTCCGCGAGGATCTCGCCCGGTCGGCGGTCCTTCTCCTTGCCCCGCAGCGCCGGGACGATGCAGAAGGTGCAGGTGTTGTTGCAGCCGACGCTGATCGAGACCCAGGCGGCGTAGGCGCTCTCGCGCTTGGTCGGCAGCGTCGAGGGGAAGACGTCGAGCGACTCCAGGATCTCGACCTGGGCCTCCTGCTGCACCCGCGCCCGCTCGAGCAGCGCCGGCAGCGAGCCGATGTTGTGGGTGCCGAAGACGACGTCGACCCACGGGGCCTTGCGGGTGATCGTGGCCCGGTCCTTCTGCGCCAGGCAGCCACCGACGGCGATCTGCATGCCCGGCTTCTTGGCCTTCACCGGCGCCAGGTGGCCCAGGTTGCCGTAGAGCTTGTTGTCGGCGTTCTCGCGCACCGCGCAGGTATTGAAGACGACGACATCGGCCTGGTCACCCTCGGGTGCGGCGACGTAGCCCGCGTCCTCCAGCAGCCCGGAGAGCCGCTCGGAGTCGTGGACGTTCATCTGGCACCCGTAGGTGCGGACCTGGTAGGTGCGCTGCGCAGTGGTCATGACGAGAAAAGGGTACGGCGGCGCGCTGCTCGCGCCGGAATCCGCTGGTCCCCGGCCCGACCGGCCCGCCCGTGGCGCCGCCACCCGATCGTCACCGAACCGTGACGGCCTCCAGGCCCACCCCCGATGGCTCCGTCTCACGATGTGGCTTAGGGTCTGGCGTCATGACAGACCTGGGGATGGTCGACCGCAGCACGGGCACGGGCGAGGTGGTGCTCGACCACGTCGACAAGTGGTTCGGCCAGCTGCACGTGCTGCAGGACATCAACCTGCGCATCACGCCCGGTGAGGTCGTGGTCGTGATCGGGCCGTCCGGGTCCGGCAAGTCCACGCTGTGCCGGGCGATCAACCGGCTCGAGACCATCGACAAGGGCACGATCACCCTCAACGGCGAGCCACTGCCCGCGGAGGGCAAGGCGCTGGCGCGGCTGCGCGCCGACGTCGGCATGGTCTTCCAGAGCTTCAACCTCTTCGCCCACAAGACGATCCTCGAGAACGTCACGCTCGGCCCGATCAAGGTGCGCAAGCAGCCCAAGGCCGAGGCGGAGAAGCGCGCGATGGAGCTGCTCGAGCGGGTGGGCGTGGCCCACCAGGCGCAGAAGTACCCCGCGCAGCTCTCCGGCGGCCAGCAGCAGCGCGTCGCGATCGCGCGCGCTCTCGCCATGGACCCCAAGGTGATGCTCTTCGACGAGCCGACCTCGGCGCTGGACCCCGAGATGATCAAGGAGGTCCTCGACGTCATGGTCGACCTGGCCAAGGGCGGCATGACCATGGTCGTGGTCACCCACGAGATGGGCTTCGCCCGCACCGCCGCGGACCGCGTCGTCTTCATGGCCGACGGTCAGATCGTCGAGGAGAACACCCCCGACGAGTTCTTCACCAACCCGCAGAGCGATCGCGCCCAGGACTTCCTCGGCAAGATCCTCAAACACTGAACACAGGAGAAGAAGCATGCGCATGACCAGGCTCAAGGCCGCCACCGCGGCCGTCCTCCTGGCGTCGGGCCTCGCGGCCTGCGGTGACGCCGGCAGCGACAGCGACACCGGCGCGGAGGTCGAGGTCGACGACAACGCGGCCGAGGAGTTCGAGGCCGGCACCCGGATGAAGGAGCTGGCGGAGTCCGGCTCGATCAAGATCGGCGTGAAGTTCGACCAGCCGGGCATCGGCTTCAAGGGCGCCACCGACGACGCCCCGGTCGGCTTCGACCCCGAGATGGGCAAGATCCTCGCCGCCGACCTCGGCATCGCCCCGGAGGACATCACCTGGGTGGAGACGATCTCGGCCAACCGCGAGGCGTTCCTCCAGGAGGGCGAGGTCGACCTCGTCATCGCGTCCTACTCCATCAACGACGAGCGCCGGGCCGTCGTCGGCCAGGCCGGCCCCTACTACGTGACCGGCCAGCAGCTGCTGGTCAAGGCCGACAGCGACATCGACAGCCTCGAGGACGTCGCCGGCACCGAGGTCTGCTCGGTCACCGGCTCCACCTCGCTGGAGAACATCGAGGCCGAGGGCGCCACCCCGCGCGGCTTCGACACCTACTCCGAGTGCGTCGACCAGGTGCTCAACGGCACCGTCGACGCGATGACCACCGACGGCGCGATCCTGATGGGCTACGCCGCCGAGCACCCCGACGACCTCAAGGTCGTCGTCGACCCGTTCTCCGAGGAGCGCTACGGCGTCGGCTACTCCCCGGAGCACCCGGAGATGTGCCAGTGGATCGTCGACACCATCGCGGACGCGCAGGAGGACGGCGCCTGGGGCGACGCCTTCGAGGCCACCCTCGGCAAGTCCGGTGTCGAGACGCCGGAGCCGCCGACCGCGGA